>WLGC01000001.1 GCA_009703465.1 Actinomycetota bacterium
AGCCTGACCACCAGCGCGTCTTGCTCGAATGTAGCTCAGGCGCTCCTGAAGGATTTCTTCTAGTTCTTCGCGACTTCTTCTCTCAAGCAGCATCTCCCAGTGTGATCTAGGGGTCTTGTCTTCTAGGGCGTCGAGTTTGACCATCTTGCCGTCTTCAAGCAAAACTGCTTGATTCGAGCAACTTTTGCACTGCCAGGTCTGTGGAATCTCGGCATCGGCAGAAAAAACCATCTGCGAAACATGCTGGTTGAAGCACTCATATGAGTGCGAGACGCGAGCAGAGAAATTGACTCCGCGCTCGCTCTCGAGGCTTTGTGAGCCGAGACGGATTCCGCGCATTGTTTGCTGAGCCATGTTTCCTCCTAGATTGAGTTGTCCAAATTGGACTCTACGAGGTTGAACTCGAAGCTAACGCTCTATCATCCCGCAACTAAGTGATTTACAGCAAACTCTCAGTGACTGCGGAGTGTCGTGATTGCTAGATCGCAGTGATCAGTGACGATACCGTCGGCTCCCAAGTCAACAAGTCTCTTCATTACGTTTGGAGAGTTGATTGTCCAATAGTGAATTTCTAAATTTGAGTTTTTGCAATTTGAAATGAAACCAGGGGAGTCAAACCTGATTAGCCCTCTTCTAATGGGCACCTGGATGGCGGTGCTTCCGCGAGCAAGGCTCTTAAATAATTCTTTTAGTCCAATAAGTGAGGCGAAATACAATTTCAGTACTTTGGCTGTGCCCGCTGATGTCCTTACCGGTTTACTAAGTAGTCGTAGAGCTTTGAGCCTTCTTCGCTCATTGAAACTAGAAACTAAAACATGCGAGTGTGCTTGCAATTTTTCAATCACGGCAACAGTTGACCCAATGGCGGCATCAGACTTGAGATCAAGATTGAACTGAACCGTTGGGAACGCAAGTAGTGCCTGCTCGAGGGTGGGGATTCGCTTTCCAAAACCAATATCGATTTCAAGAATTTCCTGGCTCGAGCAATCACTGAAGTTCTTGTTGATTTTGGCGAGTCGATTGAGATCACTATCGTGAAAGATAAATGCCACCCCATCATTTGAGGACTGGATGTCAGTCTCGATAATGTCGGCGCCTGCGGCGAGCGCATCAGCGAAAGCGGTCAGAGAATTCTCTGGAACAAACTCTGAGACCAGACCACGGTGCGCGAGTATTTGAGTTTGACCGTACCGAGCAGACCTCATACTGAGCCTCAAATCCAATCGCTGATTTATCACTAGGCTCGTTGGGTGGGCCTAAGTTTTGATTTTAAGTCGTTGGTGAAGTTATTCAGACTAAACCTTGGACTAGTTATCTACGGCCTTGGCTTGGCGCTAATTGTTGAGGCAGAAATAGGCCTGCCGCCTTGGGACGTCTTTGCTAAGGGAATTTCTCTCCAACTAGGCACCACCTACGGAGTCGGTAGCGTAATTGTTAGCGCTTTGGTGCTACTTGCCTGGATCCCACTGAAGGTAAAGCCCGGGGTGGGAAGCATTTTGAATGCCATCTTGATCGGACTTTGGTCAGATGTATTCATTCCACTGATTCCGGTAATTGACAGCTATCTAACCAATCTGCTGATGTTTCTGATTGGAATGGTGATTGTCGCTATGGCCACCGGCCTTTACATAACTTCCTACCTAGGTCCTGGACCCAGAGACGGCCTGATGATTGGAACGGTTAGAGCCACCGGCTGGCCTCTGTGGCGGGTTAGAACCGGTTACGAAGGCCTGGTTCTAAGTCTGGGCTGGCTAATGGGGGGACAGGTGCGAGAGGGCACGGTTATCTTTGCAGTTTGTATCGGCGTCTTAATGCAGCTATCGCTTCGACTGTTCAAATACGACGACAGTAAAAAGATTCGCTAAATCATGCTGCCAGGTGATAATAGGCACACGGCCAGAGTTATATTATGTAAACCTAATCAGCAGATCTTCCTGCTAAATACACAATTTGACCCTGAGGTGGGCCTTGGTCCAAGGTGGATTACCCCCGGCGGCGGCATTGATCCAGGTGAAAGCATTCAACAGGCAGCCCTCAGAGAGCTCTACGAGGAAACCGGGTTGAAACTAAGTCCAGAGCAGCTGGGAGAGGTTGTTTGGCAGAGTCAGGGTCGCTGGGACTGGGGCGACGGCAAGAACTATCACACCTACGTGGATTCTTTTTATTTGGTCGATTTAGAGCTAATCGGCCTAAATGATTTCACGCTGGATAATTCTGGCTGGACCAACGATGAGCACCGCGATGTAATCGAACACCGATGGTGGGATCTAACGGAACTCAAAGATTCTGGTGAGTCTGTGGGGCCGCCAGATCTGGTTTCCTTTTTGGCCAGCCACCTCCAGGGCTAGGTCCCTATTGCCGATAATGTACATTATGTCAAGTAGTATTTATCTGGGCCTCAAGAGCATCCTCCCCGTTTGGTGTGTTTAGCGACCGGTGACTAGATGGCTTGGCTTGCGTCAACCCATTGACTGAGTTGTGTCTCGGCAGCTCCGGATTCTAGAGTTTCGGTTACAAGAGCCAGAGAACCAGCGAACTGACCTTCTAGATCTGCATTAGCCAGCGAAGGGTTTTTGGCCAGCTGGTAGCTGAGGACTCCTCCGGCTGCGTTCAGAAGAACTATGTCCTTGACCCAACCTAGATTTCCGTTTGTTTTGCCGCTGAACAGGTCCACGGCCGCCTGGGCGTTCTCTTTGGCATCTCCGCCAATTAGATACTCCAATTTGGATGGCTTTAGGCCCAGTTTTGCGGCATCTAGGCTGCTGAGGCTTACCTCTCCCCCAGAAACGAGCCAAATATCGTTGATTTCAGTCGTTGAAAGCTCATCTAGACCGTCTCTGCCTCTAAAAATCAAGGCATTTCGGCCTCTGGAGGCCATTTCGGCGGCCATTAGCGGGGCAATCTTGGCATTGGCTACTCCTAGCGCTGTGGCAATTGGTTGAACTGGATTTGCCAATGGGCCAAGAAAGTTGAAAGTTGTCGGTACCGCAAGAGCTTTTCGCACGGGGGCTAGTTTTGCTAGAGCTGGGTGAAAGACCGGAGCAAAGAAAAAAGTGATGCCCGCCTTCTCGAAAACTTGGGCCACCTCAGCCGAGGTCAAATCAAGCCTTATCCCAAGAGCTTCGAGCATCTCAGCGGAGCCAGTTTTTCCAGATGCAGATCTGGAGCCATGCTTTAGCACCGGCACCCCGGATGCAGCGGCAACTATTGAAGCCATTGTCGAGACATTGACAGTACCAATCAAATCTCCGCCGGTGCCGACAATGTCGAGCGCATCATTTGGAATTTCAAGCTTTAGGGAATTGTCCAACATCGCATCGACCAGACCCGATATCTCGTCAACGGATTCACCTTTGTGACGAAGTGCAACTAGAAAAGCTGCCACTACCCCATCCTCGGAATTACCGGACATGATTTGCTCAAGGGCCCAGGTGGCCTCAAAGCGTTCCAGATCTTTTGAACTGGAAAGCTTTTCAATTATTTTTTTCCAGTTTGGGGTGTTTGCCATAGTCGAAAGTTTAGTGATGATTTTTGCTTCAAAGGATTCAAAAAAATAGTCCCGCAGGGCAGTAAATTAGCAGTTTTTCGCAGATCCTCGGGTTAGGATATTGGTTATGACAACCATCTCAGCCCCAGTAATTAATCGCCCTAGCGCGACCTCTGTTGGAACGATTGTCTGGCTGGGCAGCGAGGTCATGTTCTTTGCCGGCCTTTTCGCGATGTACTTCAGCCTCAGGGCCAATGCCCCTGAAATATGGGCCACCGACACCAAGATTCTTGATGTGAATTTTGCCCTGATTAACACCCTGATCCTTGTGGCATCATCGTTTACCGCACAGTTTGGAGTGTTTGCCGCTGAGCGCCTTCAGCCTAGAGCAACCGGTCTTTCACCAGTCAAGTGGGGCGTTGTCGAGTGGTTCTTCCTCAGCTACCTACTGGGCGCCATCTTCGTGGCTGGCCAGGTTTGGGAGTATGCAACCCTGATTTCTCACGGTGTCACGCTAAGTTCCAACTCTTATGGGTCGGCCTTCTACCTAGCGACTGGTTTTCACGCCCTACATGTGACCGGTGGTCTGATTGCTTTCTTGATTGTTATCGGCCGAACTTTTGCGGCCAAGAAATATGGCCACTACGAAGCAACTAGCGCAATCGTTGTTTCTTATTACTGGCACTTTGTTGATGTTGTTTGGATTGGATTATTTCTAATCGTTTACGTGTTGCTATAAAAAGAAGGAGATTCACACTTGGCTTTCAAGAGAAACCGTCGCAGTCCCCTAGCGGCCATCATTGTGATGGCGGCCGGTCTAGCTTTGACCGGTGGTGGATACGCGGCTGCAACCTCGGCTGTTGAAGCAGCTAAGCCAGTTAGTGCAATCGCTACCGCCGAGCAGGTCACCGAGGGTAAGAAACTTTTTGCAGCCAACTGTGCCAGCTGTCATGGAAAAAAAGGTGAAGGAAGCTCAGGCAGCAATGTAGTGCCAAGCCTTATTGGCGTTGGAGCGGCGTCTGTTGATTTCCAGGTAGCCACCGGTCGTATGCCAGGTCAGGCATCTGGCCCACAACTGGAGAAGAAAAAACCACAGTTCACCGCTGAGCAAATTTCACAAATGGCAGCATATGTCGCATCTCTTGGTGAAGGTCCAGCTATTCCAACTGATGCCATGGTGGCCGCTGACGGAGATTCAGCAAATGGAAACACTCTCTTTAGAATCAACTGCGCGATGTGCCACAACGCCGTTGGTGCCGGTGGCGCACTTACCCATGGCAAGTGGGCGCCGGCTCTCGATGGAGTCGAGGCTCGTCACGTTTACGAGGCGATGTTGACCGGACCACAAAACATGCCAGTTTTCAACGATGCCAACCTAAGCCCTAAAGATAAAAAAGACATCATCACCTACCTAAAGTATGTTGAGGAAACTCCATCAATGGGTGGCTACGAGTTAGCTAGCCTAGGGCCGGTTGTTGAAGGACTCTTCACCTGGGTATTCATTCTCGGATTTATCATTGCCATCACAATTTGGCTTGGCGCCAAATCAAACTAAGACCTCAAGAAGAAAGCTGTAGAGATTGAGCGATAAGAAGCTGGTCAAAGCTAGTTCCGCTGAAGTAGAGCACGAGTACTCCGGTGGTCTAGCTGTGGTTGCGCCTGACGCTGTTAAGAACCCAGGTCTTGAGCCACACCGTCTGCGCATGACCGACAAGAGCGTCAAGCACGAAAAAGCTGCTGCTCGCCAAGTTTCCTACATGTTTTTTGCCTCAGTAGTTGGCAGCGTTTTTGCAATGTGGGCTTACTTTGCTTTTCCAATCACAGAGGACCTAGCCACAGTTAGAGCAAACACTCTGTATCTAGGACTCGGCCTAACTCTTGGCTTGATGGGCATTGGTATCGGTGCGGTGCACTGGGCAAAAACACTAATGCCTGATGCCGAAGTTTCTGAAGATCGTCACCCCGCTCGTGGTTCAGAAGAGGTAAGAGCTAAAGCTGTAGAAATCATCAAGCTTGCAAACTCAGAATCAGGTTTTTCGAGACGCAAACTTATTCGCCGTTCCATGTATGGGGCTTTAGCATTTTTCCCGCTGCCTGCAGTGATTCTTTTTGGCGATCTTGGTCCAAATCCAGGTGACACACTTCGCCACACTATGTGGAAAAAGGGAACTCGCTTAGCGCTGGACCCAACCGGTGTACCAATCAAGGCAGCAGACATTACCCTTGGTTCGGTTTTTCACGTAATCCCTGAAGGTCTTGCTGAGCTAAAGAAGCACAAGCTTGAGGAAAAGGCAAAGGCGGCCGTTCTACTAATTCGCCTGAACCCTGCTGATCTAATTGAATCTGAAGAGCGTAAGACCTGGTCCTACGACGGAATTGTTGCTTACTCAAAAATTTGCACACACGTTGGCTGTCCGGTTGCTCTTTATGAGCAATTGACTCACAATTTGCTGTGCCCATGCCATCAATCAACATTTGATGTCACCGATGCGTGCAAGGTTGTCTTTGGACCGGCCGCTCGCCCACTGCCGCAGCTACCAATCACAGTTGATGCTGAGGGCTACCTGATCGCTCAAAGCGATTTCACCGAACCTGTTGGCCCTAGTTTTTGGGAGCGTTAAAAAATGAGTAATGCTGTAGCTGAAAAAAAGAAGCCTGGTTTTGCAGCGGGTGCTGCCAACTACCTTGATGAGCGAGTCGGTGCCGGTGGCATTCTAAAAGAGTTTGGTCGCAAGGTCTTCCCTGATCACTGGTCATTCATGCTTGGTGAGGTTGCGCTCTACAGCTTCGTAGTCCTTCTGCTATCAGGTACATTCCTGACTTTCTTCTACCAACCATCTATGGAATTTGTAATCTATGACGGTTCATATGGCCCACTAAAGGGTACTGAGATGTCAATTGCATACGCTTCGAGCTTGGACATCTCATTTGACGTGCGCGGTGGTTTGCTAATGCGACAGGTACACCACTGGTCAGCGCTTTTGTTTGTGGCAGCCTCTGGGCTTCACATGCTTCGCGTTTTCTTTACCGGTGCCTTCCGTAAGCCTCGTGAAATTAACTGGCTTGTTGGTTTCATGCTTTTTGTTCTAGGTATGGCTGCCGGTTTCACCGGTTACTCACTTCCAGATGACCTACTATCTGGAAACGGTCTTCGCATCATCGATGGAATGATCAAGGGTATTCCGGTTATCGGCGCCTACGGATCATCCCTGCTGTTTGGTGGAGAGTTCCCTGGCGAATACATTGTTGCCAGACTTTACGGTCTGCACATTCTCTTGGTGCCGGCACTGATTTTAATTTTTATTGCAATTCACTTGTTCATGGTCGTGATTCATAAGCACACTCACTACTCAGGCCCTGGCCGCACCGACTCAAACGTTGTTGGCTACCCATTGATGCCTGTTTACGTTGCAAAAGCCGGAGGCTTCTTCTTCATCGTCTTCGGTGTGATCATGTTGATTTCGGCAACCTTCACCATCAACCCGATTTGGAACTACGGTCCTTATGACCCTTCCCCGGTTTCCGCTGGTACGCAGCCGGACTGGTACATCGGCTGGCTTGATGGCGCGCTGAGGCTTGCTCCTTCGCACTGGGAGTTTGTTGCCTTTGGTGGTACCTGGTCAATGAACATATTGATACCGATGATTGTTGGAATCGGGTTCCTAGTTATTGTTGCCGCTTATCCGTTCATCGAGGCATGGGTTACTCAGGACAAGCGTGAGCACCACGTTCTTGACCGCCCGAGAAATGCTCCTACTCGCACCGGAATCGGTGCTGCCGGGGTTACTTTCTATGCCGTACTTTGGGCTGGAGCTGCTACAGATCTAATTGCCACAAACTTTAAGGTCTCTTTGAACCAGGTTCTAACCTCAATGCAGATCTTGCTGATTGTTGGTCCGATTGTGGCTTACATCATCACAAAGCGTGCATGTCTCGCACTGCAGCGTAAAGATCGTGAAATTGTGCTGCACGGTCGTGAAACCGGTCGCATTGTTCGACTGCCGCACGGTGAGTACCTTGAGGTTCACGAGCCGCTTGGTGAGTTTGAGCAGTGGAAGCTGATTGACTTCAAGGACTACCAGCCAACCTTGGCTCGTCCGAACTCAAAGGGAAAAATTACCATCAACGCTCGTATTCGTGCCGCTGTTTCCAGAATCTATTTCGAGGACAGGATCATTCCAGTTACTCAAACAGAGCTCGATGCAGCCAGACACGATCACCCAGAGGCAATTGAAGCTCCGGTTGAGCAAGAGGCAAAGCAAATTACTCAGTAGGTTCTAAACTGAAAACCTCGGCATTCATAGCCGGGGTTTTCTTTTTTTGAAAGGTAATTATGTTGGTCGCGACTTTTATCTTTAAACAACATTCGACTAATCAAGATTTCAAAGAACTTGACGATGAGATTATGCGCCGAGCTGAGGCTAATTCTGGCTTCAAGGGTAAAGAGAAGTGGCTATCCCCCGACGGTTCACAGATTCGAGTCATTTACTATTTCGAAACTAAAGAATCGCTAAATGAGTTTTCCAGGGACGAAATTCACCGCGAAGCCAAGGCGCGCTATAGAGAGTGGTACGAAGGCTACCGGGTTGAGATCAGTGAAATCACCGGCACTTGGGGTGACGGCAATTTAGCTAGAACTATTTTGTAGCTTTAGTGAGCGTATTGTCCCCGGCTGTGCTCGAATACGAAACCGATTAGAGCAACCAGTGCCAGCGGAACAGCAATGAAGAACAGCCACCAACCTACAGCTAGCGCTGCAAAAGCAATTGAACAGAACAAACCTAGAAATAGCGGCCACCAGCTCCATGGTGCAAAGAAACCAATTTCAGATTCGCCATCTTCAATTCGGGCATCTTCACGATCCTCGGCAACCGGACCCTGTCTCTTAGCGGTGTTCTTTAAGTAGAAAGCCAAGAAAAGAGACATCAACGCGGTCATTGTTAGTGCTGCAATGCCAATTGGTTCAAATTTTTGGTAGCTGATGTAAAACCAGATTGCGTATCCGGCTGCGACCAAAAAATAGAAAAAGGTCAATAAGTAAAAAAGGCTGCCATTCCACTTCATTTGATTAGCTCTTTTTCTCTAATGCTGCTTTTGCCTCAGCAGATGCATATTCGGGGTGGTTCATGTCAAATGCTGGTGACTCGGAGCGAACAATTGGAATCGATGTGAAGTTGTGACGCGGGAACGGAGTTCCGGTTGCCCACTCAAGAGATCTACCAAAGCCCCATGGGTCATTCAGGGTTGTCTTCTCGCCCTTTCTTGCGGTGATGTAAATGTTCCAAAGGAACGGAATCATCGATAGGGCAAGTAGCACTGAACCAAGAGTTGAAACCTGGTTCATCCAGGTGAAGCCATCTTCTGGCAGGTAAGTAGCGTAGCGACGCGGCATACCAATGACACCCAACCAGTGCTGAATTAGGAATGTGATGTGGAAACCGAAGAACAAAAGCCAGAACTGAATGTGCCCAAGGCGCTCATTCAGCATCTTGCCGGTCATCTTTGGGTACCAGAAATAGATACCGGCAAACATGGCGAACACAACTGTTCCGAAGACTACGTAGTGGAAGTGAGCTACCACAAAGTAGCTATCGGACAGGTGGAAGTCCAAAGCCGGAGAGGCAAGGATTACTCCGGTTAGACCACCAAAAATAAATGTGGTTAGGAATCCAAGTGCGTAGAGCATCGGTGTTTCAAAAGTTACCGAGCCCTTCCACATTGTTCCAATCCAGTTAAATATTTTCACACCGGTTGGAACTGCTATGAGTAGCGTCGTAAAGGCAAAGAATGGCAGAAGCACAGATCCAGTGACGTACATGTGGTGAGCCCATACTGTCATCGAAAGAGCGGCAATTGCGATGGTTGCGTAAACCAAAGTCTTGTAACCAAAGATTGGCTTACGGCTAAAGACCGGGAAAATTTCTGAAACGATTCCAAAGAATGGAAGAGCCAGAATGTAAACCTCAGGGTGGCCGAAGAACCAGAACAGGTGTTGCCAGAGCATGGCTCCGCCGTTTTCCGGGTCAAAGATGTGAGCGCCAAATCTGCGGTCCGCACCCAGTGCGAATAATGCAGCGGCAAACGGCGGGAAGGCCATGATCACCAAAATGGAAGTGACCAGGGTGTTCCAGGTAAAGATTGGCATGCGGAACATTGTCATTCCAGGAGCGCGCATGGTCAAAATTGTGGTGATGAAGTTAACTCCACCAAGGATGGTTCCAAAACCACTAAGCGCCAGGCCGAAGACCCAAAGGTCTCCACCGATACCCGGCGAGAACGTTGTGTTAGACAGCGGCGCGTAGGCAAACCAACCAAAGCTAGCTGCTCCCTGCGGAGTAAAGAATCCAGCAACTGCTACCAGAGAACCAAAGAAGTAGAACCAATATGCAATTGCATTCAATCTTGGAAATGCAACATCGGGTGCACCGATTTGAACCGGCATCAAAATATTTGCGAAGGCAGCAAAAAGCGGAGTTGCAAACATCAGCAGCATGATGGTGCCGTGCATTGTAAATAGCTGGTTGTATTGCTCTTTGGTCTGAACAATTTCAAGACCAGGAGCCGCTAGCTGGGCACGAATGACCAATGCCATAACGCCGGCAATCATGAAGTACAAGAATGATGTGATCAGGTATAGATAACCAATTTTTTTGTGATCGGTTGTGGTCAACCACTCAACAATTACCTGCCCCTTTGGTTTTTTATAACCACGGCCGCTAGTTTTCTGTGCGTATCCGGTAGACATTGCTTATCCTCTGATCTCTGGGTTTGAACCAGGAAGGTTTTGATTTCTGTCGTAGCGGCCATCAAGTTGACCAACGTTACCTGCTGCCGCTAAGGCAGCCATTTGGGCATCGTACTCAGCCTGAGAAACTACTTTTACATTGAAGAGCATCATCGAGTGGAACTCGCCGCATAGCTCGGCGCATTTACCTTTGTAGGTGCCCTCTACCTGCGGAGTGAAGTACATGTAGTTGGTTTTACCTGGGAACATGTCTTTCTTGTAAAGAAAATCAATGACCCAGAAGGAGTGAATTACATCGCGAGAGGAAAGCTCAACCTTGATGCTTTTTCCAACCGGAAGGTAAAGGGTAGGCAGTGCTGCTTCTGAACCTTCTTCGCCTTCAAATTGCGATTGAATTCCGGAATAGTAAACATTTGAGTCAACGTAGTTGAAGTCCCAGCTCCACTGCTTGGCGATAATGCTGATTTCAACATCGGAGTTTGCCACCGGTGCTTCAATAGCCGCAGTATCCCTAGCGGTGAAGGCAAAAAATCCAATGGTGATAATTAGCGGCACCACGGTGAACATAACTTCGATTGGGTTGTTGTAGCGAAGCTGGGCAGGCATTCCGGTTTCACCGCGACGGCGGCGGTAAACAATGATTGCCCAGAACATAAGGGCCCAAGCGATGATTCCAACAATCCAAAGGACTATCCAGGCGGTATTCCAGAGCCCAACAATGCGATCTGTGTGGTTGGTGACCCCTGGGACTCCAGGTAGGTAACCTCGGGAAAACTGCTCAGCCGAACAGCCAGATAGCACTAAAACAGCGGCAATTGAGCTGAAAAACGCAATCAACCTGGATCTAAACCTTTTTTGCAACTTGACCCTTCAATTGAAATCTCGGTATTTCCAGTCTAAGCACTGAAAATTCAAAATGTGGCTAAACACCGCGAATTTATTGACTTTTTTGCCGAAAAAAGGCCACCCGGATTGCTCCAAATGGCCTTTTTTTAGAAATTTATTCGAATTTAGCTAAATGAGTCCCCACAGGCACATGAACCGGCCGCATTCGGGTTGTCAATAGTAAAGCCCTGCTTTTGAATGGTGTCCTCAAAATCTATAGACGAGCCATCAAGGTACGGAACGCTCATCTTGTCAACAACGACCTCAACACCGTCAAAGCTCTTGACTACATCGTCATCGGCCAATTGCTCATCGAAATAGAGCTGGTAGATCAAACCTGAACAGCCACCTGGCTGAACCGAAACGCGCAGTCGCAGGTCATCTCGGCCTTCGGCTTCAATCAAGGTCTTGACCTTCATCTTGGCCTGATCAGTCAGTGTTATGCCGTTTTCTAGGGTTTGGGTCATTTTGACTACCTTTCTGCTGGCTTAAGAATAACTCATCGATGAAGCTTTCAACCTAATGATCTTGCCTGGCATTCCCCTGAAGTAAAACAAGAGTTTCGGCAACCATGGCTTTTTTGAGCATTTCTAGGTGAACCGACTCATTTGGGCTGTGGGCCCGGGAATCCGAGTCCTCTACCCCTGTAACTAAGATCTGGGCCTTTGGGAAAACCTCGGTTAGCTCAGCAATAAATGGAATTGAGCCGCCAATGCCGATATTCACCGACTCAGTGCCCCAAGCTGCCGAAAGAGCTTTGGTAGCAGCCTCTGCAGCCCATCCCGAGGAATCAGCCGAGAAGGGCCTGCCAAGCTCAACATCTTGAAAACTGATTTCAGCGCCGAATGGAACGTGCTCAAGCAGGTGTTTTCTAAGTAGTTCCAGTGCTCTCTCCGGCTCTTCCCCGGGCGCTATGCGAAGGCTTATCTTGGCTTTGGCCCGTGGAAGAAGGGTGTTTGAGGACAACGCCACGGATTGAGCATCAAGCCCGATAACAGTGATAGCTGGCTTGGTCCAAATCCGATCAAGGATGCTGTCTGTGCCAATTTCGGTCGTATTTGGCAATAATCCAGCATCCTTGCGTAACTGCTCCTTGGTGTATGGCAATTCCTGAGACTTTGCCTGCTGAAGTCCTGCTACCGCGACATTTCCCTGTTCATCATGCAGGCTTGCCAGCAGCCTAATCAGCGCCATGGTCGCATCCGGTACTGCCCCGCCGTACATTCCTGAGTGGAGGGCGTGATCCAGAGTCGCCACCTCGATAACCTGCGATACCAGCCCTCGAAGCGAGGTGGTCAACGCTGGAACATCTACCGTCCAGTTGCCAGAATCGGCAACTACTATTACATCTGCCTCAAGCTCGGCTTTGTATTTATCTAGAAAAGCTCTAAAGGTCGGTGATCCTGCCTCTTCTTCACCCTCGATAAATATCGTCAATCCCAGATCAAAATCATGTCCGACTAATTCAGACAGGGTTCTAACTGCTGCCAAGTGGGTCACAATGCCGGCTTTGTCATCGGCGGCACCGCGGCCATAAAGTCTTCCATCGCGTTCGGTCGGCTGGAATGGTTCAGTCAGCCACTCCTGTTCGTCCCCTGGTGGCTGAACATCGTGATGGGCGTAGAGCATTATTTGCGGTCGGCCATTTTTAGCTGCTCTTCTAGCAATAACTGCCGGCGCTCCATTTTTGCCGTGAACCTGCGCCCGAAGAATCTTGACCGTATCAAAAACATTTGTATCAGAAAATAGTTTTGATACGGCTTCGGCACTTTCTTCAAGCTTCGCAGAGTCAAAGGCTTCCCAAGCGATTCCGGGAATTTTTGCCAGGCTAACCAACTCAGTAATGCGATCATCAAAAGTCGATTCAATCAGGCTTTGCACATTCGACAAATGCTGCTTCGCCAGATTCTCAGGTGTCATGAGAGTAATCTAATAGAAAGAAGGACAACTGAAGGAAATAAATGACGAACCAAGAACCAAAACCGACCGGCAAGGGTCGTGCTACGCCATCTCGCAAAACTCAAGAAAAAGCTAATCTCAGGCCAGTGGTTGGCAACAAGTCTCCAGAAGCTAAAAAAGCCGAAAAGATTAGACTTCGCGAGGAGCGTCTAAAGGTTCGCACAGGTATCGCCAACGGCGAAGAGCGATTCCTTGGAGTTCGAGACCGCGGCCCGCAGAGAAAGTTTGTCAGGGACTACGTAGATTCAAAATTCACACTTGGCGAGCTAGTTATGCCAGTGCTGATAATTGTGATATTGGTTTCAGCTATTGATTCATACACAGTGCAGCTAATTACACTTCTATCGATGTGGTGCCTATTTTTGGGCGTTGGAATCAATGCTTGGCTAATTGGAAGAAACTCATCTAAGGCACTTGCCCAAAAATACGGCGAGAGCAAAGTTGAGCCAGGTGTCAAGTGGTACGCGGCGATGCGATCAATTCAAATGAGACCGATGCGTCTACCAAAGCCTCAGGTTAAGCGCGGCACCAAGATTTCTAGCTAAAAGCTTTAGAGAAATCCCGTCCAATCATTTGAACGGGATTTTTTTCATTTAGTCAGGAACTTATTTATACTTCTTGCCCAGAGCGGACCTTGATAGATCCAGCCGGTGTAACCCTGAATCAAAGTTGCGCCATTTTCCATTCTCAGTGCTGCATCAGCAGGAGTTTCAATTCCACCCACGGAAATAATGGCAGCTCGATTATTCATTCTGGCCTGTAGAAGTTGCAAAATCTCAATTGATCGCTTGGCCACCGGTGGGCCTGACAACCCGCCGGCTCCAATTGAATCTACGACGGCGGGCTCTGTGGTTAATGAATTGCGCCCCACGGTGGTATTGGTGGCAATCACACCCGCCAGACCAAGATGCAAGCAAAGATCGGCAACCGCCAGTACATCTTCATCAACTAGGTCAGGAGCAATCTTCACCAAGACTGGCTTACCCTGCGATTGCTCGAGAACTGCCTGAAGAATGGGCTTCAGAGCATCGATAGATTGCAAGGACCTGAGACCTGGTGTATTCGGTGAAGATACATTGACGGCTAGGTAATCGGCATGCGGCGCAAGCAGTTGGGCACTTAGCCGGTAATCCTTGATAGCATCTTCTACCGCAACGATTCTGGATTTTCCGATGTTGACACCAATAATCGGTAATTTAGAGCCGTGCTTTTGACGAAGCCTCTTCAGCCGCGCGGCAATTTTTTCCGCACCTTGATTATTGAAACCCATTCGATTAATCAATGCGCGATCTTGGATCAATCTGAACAACCTAGGTTTTTCGTTTCCGCTTTGCGGAACTGCTGTTACGGTGCCAATCTCCACATGCGAGAAACCCAACTCCCCCAACGCTTTTACGGCAACAGCGTTTTTATCGAAACCAGCAGCAAGTCCAAAGGGAGAATCAAAGTGCAAACCAAATGCCTGCACAGAACCTCTACCAGTTGGTCGAAGTTTCAAGATTCTTGTCAAGCCAATCAATCCGGCAAATCTAATTCCAGCCATTACTAGGTGGTGGGCAAGCTCTGGATTCAGTCTTGCAAACACCAGATTGAAAATTAGTTTGTATATCAAATCAGTGACTTCTGTTGCCTTGACTTAGGTGTTTGATTCTTGGCTGGCAGTTTCTTCTCGGTTTATTTTAAGAAGTGAGATAGCAGTTTCGAAGTCTTCTAGCGATTCCCAGCCCTGGTAGACGCTGGCAAAGCGCATGAACGCTACTTCATCTAAATTGCGAAGCGGCTCTAAAATTGCCAAACCGATTTCATTTGATTCAATTTGCGCAACGCCGGTGGCACGCACTGATTCTTCAACAGTCTGAGCAAGAACAGCGAGGTCGGCTTCAGAGACGGGTCTTCCTTGGCAAGCCTTACGCACACCGGCCACGATGCGGTCTCGACTAAATGGCTGAGTAACACCGCTTCGTTTTACAACTGTCAAGCTTGCGGTCTCAGTTGTACTAAAGCGCATGTTGCACTCTGGGCATTGTCGTCTGCGGCGAATAGAAGAGCCGTCATCAGATGTTCTAGAGTCGGTAACTCTGGAATCTGGAAAGCGGCAGAAAGGGCAAAACATTTTGGATTCACTCCTAGATGTTGATTGTTTGTAAATTCTAACCGCTAGGGCTTGGGTATTTGGGAGAAAAAACCGCTTTTCCTACTGTTCAAAGCGAGCAGTTATGGCCTGGCCATGAGCCGGTAGCCCTTCTGCCTCTGAAAAATCAACTGCGTGATCGGCAACTTGCTCAAGGCCGGAACGACTGTATTCAACAACTTGCTGGGCCCTTAGAAAAGTGTGCACGCCTAAACCGGCGCCAAACTTAGCCTGCTGACCGGTTGGTAGCACGTGATTTGAGCCAGCAAGATAATCACCCAAACTGACTGGCGAAAACTCACCAAGAAAAATGGCTCCCGCGTTAGATATTTTCTCTAGCACTTTTTCATTTTCACGGGTGTGTATTTCCAGGTGCTCAGTGGCATAGAAATTAGCAAATCGCACTGCACTTTGAATGTCGTCAACCAGAACAAGTGCCGACTGCTGTGAACCCAAGGCTATAGTTGCTCGAGCAGAGTTTTGAGTTTTGGGCAGCATAACTTCCAACTCGGCACGAACAGAATCGGCTAGCGAAATTGAATCAGTAACCAGCACGGCAGCGGCGGCTTCATCATGCTCAGCCTGACTTATCAGATCAGCCGCGACAAATTTTGGATTTGCCGAAGAATCCGCAATTATGAGAATTTCCGTAGTGCCAGCCTCGGAATCAATTCCCACGGTTCCACGAAGCACTCGCTTAGCAGCAGCCACATATATGTTTCCAGGACCAGTTATAACGCTCACTGGTTCAAGATTTATTGCAGGTACCCCGTAGGCAAAAGCCGCGATTGCTGAAGGGCCACCCATGCAGTAAACGTCTTCAACTCCAAGCAGAGCTGCGGTGGCAAGCACTGTTGGGTGCGGCCTCCCAGAAAAATGTTTTTGGGGTGGTGTAGCTAGTGCCAGTTGCTTCACTCCAGCAATCTGCGCCGGAACAACATTCATAATTACGCTGGATGGGTAAACCGCTTTTCCACCTGGTACGTATAGACCGACAGAATCAACTGGTTGCCACCTCAAGCGCACTTCAGCACCTTCACCAAGGTCTACTTGGTTACCAGCCGGCAGACTCGCCACAGAGACTTTTTGAACTCTCAAGATTGATTCTTCGATTGCAGCACGCAGTTTTGGCTCTAGTTTCGCTAAAGCATTCTCAAGCTCCTCAGCGGAAACTCGAATTGGATTTGGGTCTACTTGATCGAATTTTAAGGCTGACCGGGTGATGGCTTGTTCCCCGTTTTGCTGAACGTCTTCCAGAATTGGAAGAATTTCGACCATGGCCTGCGAAATGTCTAGCTGCGCTCTTGGCACTAGTTTGTTGATGCTCAGGGAATCAAAAGACAGACCTCGAAGATCTACGGTCCGGATTGGGCCAACCTGCGCCATCGCGACCCCCTTGAAATTGATTAGACTTCCAGTCTAAACGCGTCCGCGGTAGCGTGTAGCCTGTACTTTTAGGTAAATAGAAAAAGAGTAATGAATAATTTTGAACCAGTAACAGAATCCACCGAAGCACTTCGGGCCGTATTCAGAAGGCACGCCTCGGGTGTATCGGTTATCACCCTGACTGACCAAAGTGGAAAACCTGCCGGCTTTACGGCAACCTCGATGACTTCGCTTGGCGCCAATCCTCCGCTGGCTACTTTTAACATCTCTACCGGCTCAAGCACCTGGTCGGCGCTCAACAACGCAAAGCACGTTGCCATCCACACCCTCGGTGAGAAAAACTTAGAGCTTGCTCAAAGAATGGCCGCTGATCACACCCTGAGATTTGCTAAAGATGATTGGTTTACGGGCCCTCAAGAGCTGCCGGTGTTTAGCGATGCAACCGCGGTTTTGATTTGCGAGATTAGACAGATTCTCCAAGTTGAGAACAACGCGGTTGTGGTCTTGAACGTTCTAGAAGGCATGCTGGGCCAAGAAGACCCAGCTTTGCTTTACTACCAGCGTCACTACATGACTCAGGGAAAAAGCCTTACTTAGTATCTACTGCCTAAGGCAGCTGGCTCCAAGCAAAACCTTTAGTTCACCCGTTAAATCACTGGTGATATTCACTCGTGGTTGCAAAGTGAATAACCTGTCTGCTGCCTCACCGGTCAGTCTCACTTGAACCTCTTCAGTACCCGCGTGGGCTCTGAGAATTCGATCTAGTTCTTCAAGCAGGTTTCTGGTTGCTTCAGCCTCTGGAACTTTGACAATCAAAGGCCCTCTGATTGTGTCCGCTGATCCCTCGATTGTTTCCACCGACTGAGCTCGCAAACTATTTCCATCATCACGCTGAGAAATGTTGCCCCTAATCACGACTAGCTGATCAGCTTCTAGATTCTTGGCATACTGCAGATAAGTTTTGCCCATCAGCATTACCTGCATCTCCCCCTCAAAATCTTCAACGGTGATGCTGGCGTAGGCATTTCCAGATTGCCTTGCAACCTTGTGCTGCACCTGGGTGATTAGGCCGGCGATGGTAACACTCTCACCGTCGCTAAGACTTTCACTTGATGAAATCTCTCCTATGGTTATCTGCGCGTATCTGGCTAACTGCGCTTCTCTTCCGGACAGCGGGTGGTCACTGACATAGAGGCCAAGCATCTCTCTTTCGTATGAAAGTTTTTCTTTCTTCGGCCACTCAGGTCGATCAGGGACCGAGCCGGCGAAGGAGTTATCGGCCATCGCATCGTCAAACATAGAACCGAAAAGGTCAACTTGGCCGACAGCCTCATTCTTTTTAAGTGATGCCTGAGAGTCGACTGCCTCATCAGAGATCTCGGCCAGTGATCTTCGAGTATGGCCCAGCGAGTCAAATGCCCCAGCTTTAACTAGCGACTCGACTACTCTTTTTGAGCAAACAATTCCCGGTACTTTTCTTAAGAAATCATGGAAAGAGGTAAATGCCGATTTTTCCTCACGTGTTTTTCGAATTGCCTCAACGACGTTGAGGCCCACGTTTCTGACCGCGCCTAAACCAAATCGAATGTCTTCGCCAACGGCGCTAAATTCTGCTATCGACTCATTTACATCCGGAGCGAGAACTTTAATTCCCATTCGACGACATTCACTTAGATAAATGCCAAGTTTGTCCTTTGAATCTCCAACCGAGGTCAAAAGTGCAGCCATGTACTCCGCCGGGAAATTTGCCTTTAGATATGCAGTCCAATAAGACAAAACTCCATAGGCGGCAGAGTGCGCTCGGTTAAAGGCATAATCGGCAAAAGGAAGCAGGGTGTCCCAAAGTGCTTTGACTGCAGCCTCTGAGTAGCCGTTGGCGGTCATACCCTCGCTGAAACTCTGATACTGACGATCAAGTTCTTTCTTGTCCTTTTTTCCCATCGCTCTTCTGAGCAGATCTGCTTTACCAAGTGTGAATCCGGCAGCTTTTTGAGCCGCCGCCATAACCTGCTCCTGATAAACAATTAGTCCATAGGTGGGATCCAGAACTTCAGATAGCGATTCAGATAGCTCCGGATGGACCGAGTCAACAACCTGCTGTCCGTTTTTTCTTAGTGCGTAGTTAGTATGCGAATTCATTCCCATTGGACCTGGTCGATAAAGTGCAATTACCGCAGAGATATGCTCAAACACAGTTGGCTTTAGCAGCCTAAGCAGTGATCTCATGGCACTGCCATCGAGCTGGAAGACTCCCAGGGTGTCTCCTCGAGATAGAAGCTCAAAGGTTGGTTGATCGGAATCTAAATCCAAATCTTCAAGCACAACATCAATACCGCGATTCAATTTAATGTTGGCGATTGTGTCGTCCAAGACGGTGAGGTTTCTAAGACCCAAGAAGTCCATTTTTAAAAGGCCTAGCTTTTCACAGGGAGGCTGATCAAACTGGGTAATGATTGCTCCGTCGTCGTCACGGCGCATAATCGGAATCACATCGATCAGCGGTTCAGCGGACATAATTACCCCGGCTGCGTGCACTCCCCATTGACGCTTTAGAGATTCAAGACCTTGAGCTAGTTTGAAAACTGTCATCGAATCCGAATCGTTTTCAATCAACTCTCGAAAATCGCCGGCTTCCTTGTATCGCTCAGATTTTTTGTCAATCAAATCACCGAGAGCGATGTCGCGACCAAGGACCATTGGTGGCATTGCCTTGGTTAGCTTCTCGCCAACTGAATATGGCATGGCAAGAACGCGACCGGCATCCTTCAGAGCTTGCTTGGCTTTAATAGTTCCGAAGGTAACAATCTGCGCTACGCGGTCGTCGCCATACTTATCGGAGACATAACGTATTACTTCCCCGCGGCGCCGATCATCAAAGTCAACGTCAATATCAGGCATCGAGACACGCTCAGGGTTTAGAAAGCGCTCGAAAATCAACCCATGCTTCAAAGGATCAAGTTCAGTTATGCCAAGTGCATAAGAAACAATAGATCCAGCGGCCGATCCGCGACCTGGCCCAACTCTAATTCCCTGAGACCTTGCCCAGGCGATGAAGTCGGCAACCACCAGAAAGTAACCTGGGTAGCCCATCTGCTTAATGACCTCAATCTCGTAAATCACCTGTTTAGCTTGGGCGTCTGGCACCTGTCCGCGATAACGACGCTGCATACCTGCGGCCACCTCTTGCTCAAACCATGTTGCCTCGGTGTGATTTTCAGGTACCGGAAAACGCGGCATCAGTTCGCGCTCTTTGAATTCAACATTGCACCGCTCGGCAACTAATAGTGTGTTGTCGCATGATTCTGGATGATCAGAGAAAAGTTCTCTCATCTGCGCTGGGCTTTTTAGGTAGAACTCTTGGGAGTCGAATTTAAACCTTGTTGGATCAGTTAGCGTAGATCCGGATTGGACGCAGAGTAAAGCTTCGTGAGCAGCCGCATCCCCGGCGTGTGTGTAATGCAAATCATTTGTTGCTAGAAGTGGCATCCCTAACTCTTTAGCAAGTTTTATGAGATCTGCCATTGACCTTCGTTCAATGTCTAAACCGTGATCCATAATCTCAGCAAAAAAGTTGTCCTTACCAAAAATTTCTTGGAATTCTCCAGCTGCTTTTTTTGCCTCTTCGTACTGGCCAAGTCTTAATCTGGTTTGAATTTCTCCAGATGCGCATCCGGTAGTCGCAATAATGCCCTTACCGTAGGTTTGTAAAAGTTCTCTATCCATTCGAGGTTTGAAATAAAAACCATCCAGCCAAGCCTTGGAAGACATTCGAAACAGGTTGTACATTCCATCAGTGTTTTCCGCAAGCATGGTCATGTGAGTGAAGGCACCACCACCAGAAATATCATCCTCACCGCCACTGCCCCACCTGATCCGACTGCGATCTTGCCTCGGTGTGCCAGGAGTTAGATAGGCCTCAATACCAATAATTGGTTTAATGCCCGCGGCTTTTGCGGTTTTATAGAAATCAAATGCTCCAAAATTGTTTCCGTGATCGGTGATACCGATTGCACCCATGCCCTGTTCAACAGCCGCATCAATTAGTGGCTTTACTCTGGCGGCTCCATCGAGCATTGAATACTCAGTGTGGACGTGAAGGTGGACAAAAGAATCGTTGCCTGACATGAGGCCACCTTCCGGCTAGAGCGTTGGGACCGAACCTAAGAATCAGATTGGGCGAGACTCCAGACTACCCCCGCAGCAGATCAAGCGCGTGCACCAACTCGCTCGGGTACTCGCTGGTAAAGGCAACTGGCTCACCGGTGGTTGGGTGTTCAAAACTCAACCGCATGGCATGAAGCCATTGTCTGCTTAGCCCGGCCTTTGCAGCCAGGGTTGGGTCAGCGCCATACATAGTGTCCCCGACCAGAGGATGCCGAAAAGCTGAAAAGTGAACACGAATCTGATGCGTACGACCAGTTTCTAAAACAATCTCCACCAGCGATGCGGATCTAAACGCCTCTAATGTTTCGTAGTGCGTTACCGAATGCTTGCCATCGTTCATGACGGCAAACTTAAATTCAGCCTTAGGGTGTCTGCCGATTGGTGCATCAAATGTTCCAGCCAGCGGGTCTGCGATTCCTTGAATCACCGCGTGATAGACCTTGTGTACCGCTCTATCGCGAAAAGCTTGCTTTAGTCTCGAGTAGGCAATTTCTGATTTAGCTAATGTCATCAGCCCGCTGGTGCCAACATCAAGCCGCTGTACGATCCCCTGACGCTCTTGGGCTCCAGAGGTTGCGATTTGAATTCCCAGGGCAAGCAAACATCCTGGAACTGTAGGCCCGTCCCACCCAACTGAAGGGTGGGCCGCTACTCCAGCGGGTTTATCGACAACAATAATGTCTTCGTCTTGGTACACAACTTTGAATCCGTCAACTAGTGAGGGAATGATCTCAAGCGAGTTAACCTGTTCCGGCATTACTACCTCAAGAACGGCATTTTCAATTAGTCGATCTGATTTAGTAATTGGCTTGGAGTTCTGGAGCACTAGGTTTGCCGAAAGGATGTCCGCTGCTGCAGATCGTGATAATCCTAAAAGTTTTGCAAGTCCAGCATCTGCTCTTTCTCCGGCCAACGATTCTGGTACCGGTAGGAGCTTCACCTCACCTGCTGAATTCATGATTTTTTTGGAGTTTCTTTTCCTATTTCGTGACCCAGCATGATGCGAATCACAGACAACGAGCAAATTGTCACAATTGCCATGTCTGCAATATTGAAGATAGGGAAATTGAATGGGATTTGTATGTAGTCGATGACGTGGCCCACCCCAAAACTTGGCGGCCTGAAAAGTCGATCAATGAGATTGCCTAGAATTCCACCAAGCAGAAACCCGCCCATTATTGACCAGCTAATTGACTTACTTCTTAAGCTGTAACCAACTAGCGCAACAGCGGCAAGCGAAGAGATAACAGTAAAAATCCAAGTTTGCCCGGAGCCGAGTGAAAATGCGGCTCCGTCGTTGAATACCAAGGTGAATCTGATTATTGAGCCGAGAAAATCTATCGGTTGCCCCGGTTTTAGCGTTTGAAGAAAAAACTCTTTGAGAAATTGATCTAAAGCAAGAATGCCAAGACCGATGCCAATAAAAAGTAACTGGCGAGTAGTTAGAGAATTTCGGGCAGGCAAATCTAACGCGATCTGAAATTAGTTACTTGGCGTAAAGCCGTTTGAGTTAAATCCAGAGTTTCCAAAACCACCCTCGAGTGCAATCCCTGGCCTGTCTGGAGTTGAGTTTGACTCTTCAAGATCGGCTAGCTGGTTCTCGATATAGGCAGTCAGCTTAACTCGGTACTCACGTTCAAAACTTCTAAGTTCTTGGATGCGGTGCTCAATCAGAGCCTTCTCTTGGCCAAGTCGACTTAGGTCGGCGCGCTGCTGCGCTTCTGCTTCCCTAACAATACGAGCTG
>WLGC01000010.1 GCA_009703465.1 Actinomycetota bacterium
AGTTACTCATCTGAATCTGCCGATGCCGGCACCCTTTCAGCAGATGAGTCGCTGACCGCCCTTCGTGACAAACTAAATAGCGAAGAGTAAATCCAATAAAACTCATAAAAGGAGGTCAACCAAAATGGTTGGACTTCTTTTTTGTCTAGGCTGGTATGCATGTATCTAATTGGTCTCACGGGTGGCATCGCGGCCGGTAAATCCACCGTTGCCAAAGAATGGGCAAGCCTCGGTGGGATTGAAATTGATGCTGACGAATTGGCTAGGGAAGCCCTGGCTGACAATTCCGAAGAATTGTCTAAGGTCAAAGAGATCTTCGGGGATGAGGTCTTTGACGGAAAAACCTTAGATAGAAAAGCTTTGGCTCAGGTTATCTTCGGTGATCCCGAAAAGCGTATTGCTCTTGAATCAATCGTTCATCCCAAGGTAAAGCAGCTCGCCAAGCAAAGATTCTCCGAGCTTCCTGCAGATTCAATAGTGATCTATAACGTTCCGTTGCTAGTTGAGGCTTCCGTTGATAATGACTTTGATCTTGTTGTTACAGTCGAGGCTCCTAGGGATAAGCAGATTGAACGTCTAGTGAAGCACCGAGGCCTAACTGAGGAGCAAGCAACTCTCCGAATAGATTCCCAAGCAACCCCGGCCCAACGAGCAAATGCTGCCGATGAAATCCTGAACTCAAATCAGCCAATCGAGGCGCTGTTAAAGGATGCCAGACAACTCTGGAGCAAGATAGAAAGATTGGCCGAAACAAATGCAAGCAACTAGATCTTTTGCTCCTTTTGAGGTTGTTTCTGATTTTAAGCCATCCGGCGATCAGCCAACTGCAATCGCGGATCTAGCTCAAAGAATTCAAGCAGGTGAAACCGACGTGGTTTTACTTGGCGCAACCGGAACCGGTAAGTCAGCTACAACTGCATGGCTAATCGAAGCGGTCCAGCGACCAACTCTTGTTCTTGCGCATAACAAGACTCTTGCGGCACAGCTGGTAACCGAATTTCGCGAGCTTCTGCCAAACAATGCGGTTGAATACTTCGTTAGCTATTACGACTACTACCAGCCTGAAGCATATGTTGCTCAGACTGACACCTTCATCGAAAAAGATTCCTCGATCAACGAAGAAGTAGAGAGGCTGCGCTATTCGGCAACCACCAGCCTGCTAAGTCGAAGAGATGTTGTGGTGGTGAGTACCGTTTCATGCATTTACGGTTTGGGGGCACCGGAAGAGTACCTGAACAGCCGAATAACCCTGCAGGTTGGTCAGCAAATAGATCGTGATGATCTCATTCGAAAACTTATCGGCATGCAGTACAGCAGAAACGATTACGAGTTCATCCGAGGAAATTTCAGAGTCAAGGGGGACACTCTAGAAATAATCCCAGTCAACGAAGAGATGGCTATCAGAATTGAATTCTTCGGCGACGAGATTGAATCTCTGCACACCCTCCACCCCTTGTCCGGAGAAATATCTCAAAAACTTTCCGCTGTCTCAATTTTTCCTGCCTCTTTGTACATGGCGGGGCCAGAGAAAATGGGAAAGGCGATCGAAGGCATTGAAGAAGAGCTTGTCTGGCGTCTAAAAGAACTAGAGCAGCAGGGGAAACTACTTGAGGCGCAAAGACTCAAGATGAGAACTACATTCGATCTCGAGATGATTAGAGAGATTGGCTTCTGCTCTGGCATCGAGAACTACTCAAGGCACATTGACGGCCGTGAGCCAGGATCTGCTCCGAGTTGCCTGTTGGATTACTTCCCAGAAGATTTCCTAACCGTCATCGATGAATCCCACGTGACTGTGCCGCAGATTGGTGCCATGTATGAGGGAGACTCAAGTAGAAAGAGAACCCTAGTCGAACATGGTTTTAGGCTCCCATCAGCACTTGATAACCGACCGCTCAAGTGGCTCGAGTTCAAAGAGCGAGTAGGGCAAACCGTTTACCTTTCAGCAACACCAGGAAAATATGAAATGAATCTCGGTGCTGGGATTGTCGAACAAATAATCAGACCCACCGGACTTGTTGATCCAAAGATTGTCATAAAGCCAAGCAAGGGCCAAATAGACGATCTTCTTGAAGAAATCCGAGTACGCGCGGCAAAAGATGAAAGAGTTTTAGTCACCACGCTCACTAAGAAGATGGCTGAAGAGCTCACGGATTTCTTAACTGAAGCCGGGGTAAGAGTTCGCTACCTACATTCGGATGTTGACACTCTGCGCCGTGTTGAACTTCTTCGTGAGCTAAGAAGCGGGGTTTTTGATGTACTTATCGGAATCAATCTTCTTAGAGAGGGGTTGGATCTGCCTGAGGTCTCATTGGTCAGCATTCTCGATGCTGACAAAGAGGGCTTTCTACGATCAACGACCTCCTTGGTGCAAACCATCGGAAGAGCTGCGAGAAACATCAGCGGCGAAGTGCACATGTATGCAGATAGAGTCACTGATTCAATGGCAAGAGCAATTGAAGAAACAAATCGAAGACGCGATAAGCAAATTGCGTACAACACAGAAGCTGGCGTGGACCCACAGCCACTAAGAAAAAAAATCGCCGACATAACAGATCAGATTTTGTTGGAAGAAAAAGACACCGCGGAGCTTCTTGCAAAATCGAGCTCTGGTAAGAGAGGTCGAGACGCTAAAAATAGTATTCCGATCCGCTCAAGAAGCGGCATCGCCGGATTGGCCTACGACCAGATTCTTGAAATTGTCGTTGATCTTGACACGCAAATGAAGGCAGCAGCAGCGGAGCTAAAATTCGAGTTAGCCGGAAGACTTCGAGATGAAATCTCGGAACTCAAGTACGAGCTTCGGCAGATAGAGAAGGCCGGCCATGCGTAGAATCGTAGAATGCCGAAATCATTAGCCACTTCTGAGGACATGCTGGTCGTCAAGGGCGCCCGGGTGCACAATCTCAAAAACTTGAACCTCGAGATCCCAAAAAACTCAATGGTGGTCTTTACCGGACTTAGTGGATCTGGTAAATCCTCTCTAGCTTTCGACACAATCTTTGCTGAGGGTCAACGCAGATATGTAGAATCTCTGTCGGCTTACGCTAGGCAATTCCTAGGACAGGTAGATAGGCCAGACGTTGATTTCATTGAAGGCCTTAGCCCTGCTGTTTCCATCGATCAAAAATCGACCAACCGGAATCCAAGGTCCACTGTTGGCACGATCACTGAAATTCATGACTACTTAAGGCTCTTATGGGCACGTATTGGCGTTCCACACTGTGCCGAGTGCGGTGAGAAGATCGTGAGGCAAACACCACAGCAGATAGTGGATCAAATCCTTGAATTTCCTGAGGGAACCAAGTTTATGATTTTGGCTCAAATTGTCGATCAGAAGAAAGGTACCTTCGAAGATCTCTTTAGAGATCTGAACGCTCAAGGATTTGCCAGAGCCGTTGTTGATGGCGAAACTATCCAACTTGCAGAGGCTGTGCCACTGAAGAAAACGTTCAAACACGACATCTCAGTAGTTGTTGATCGTCTAGTTAGCAAGAAAGACATAATCGGGCGACTGACGGATTCAGTTGAAACCGGACTCAAGCTTGCCGACGGAAGAATCCTGGTGGAACTCGTCGACGCCAAGGCCGGTGCGGGTAAAACTCGAGTCTTCAGTGAAAAAATGTCGTGCCCTAACGAGCATCCACTTTCGCTAACAGAGATAGAACCAAGAACATTTTCATTTAACGCCCCGTTTGGAGCATGTCCCGCATGTTCGGGTTTAGGCGTGAAGCAGGCCGTAGATCCAGACCTAGTAATTGGCGATCCAGATGAGTCCATAAATGGAGGGGTGATCCTTCCTTGGTCGACTCAAGGTAAGGGTCTGTTTCACTATTTTTCCAGAATGCTTGATGGCCTAGCGCAGGACATGAAGTTTTCCTTGAACAAACCATGGAACTCATTATCGGATGAAGTGAAAGAGGCAGTACTTTACGGAAACAACTTTGATGTTCAGGTCAAGTACAAGAATAGGTACGGTCGAGAAATGAAGTACACCACTGGTTTTGAGGGTGTGCTGAACTACATTGAAAGAAAGTATCTCGAATCCGAAAACGATTACTCCAGAGCGAAGTGGTCAGACTTTCTAAGAGAAGTTCCTTGTCCAGCCTGTAATGGGGCTCGCCTAAAACCTGAAGTTCTTGCCGTCAAAGTAGCATCAAAATCAATTGCTGATGTAACAGCCCTTAGCCTTGGTGAAACGGTTAGGTTTTTCAAAGACATATCTCTTGATAAAAGAGATGTAAAGATTGCCGCCCAGGTGTTACGCGAGATTAAATCCAGACTGGATTTCTTAATTTCGGTTGGTCTCGACTATCTAAGCCTTGAGAGGTCAGCCGGCACGCTTTCCGGAGGAGAGGCGCAGCGTATTCGCCTGGCAACTCAGATTGGCAGCGGTCTAACCGGTGTTCTCTACGTGTTGGATGAGCCGAGTATTGGACTACACCAGCGAGACAATCGCAGGCTAATTGAAACACTGATGAAGCTCCGTGATCTAGGTAACACCCTAATTGTCGTTGAACACGATGAAGACACAATTAAGGCTTCCGACTGGGTGGTCGACATTGGTCCGGGTGCTGGGGTACACGGTGGTGAAGTGGTTCACAGCGGCGACTATAAAAGCCTGATCAAGAATACAAAGTCCATCACCGGAGACTACATGAGTGGCAGAGCTGAAATAACGACTCCAACATCAAGGCGACCGACAGACCCAAAAAGAGTTTTACAAGTTATTGGCGCCAGAGAAAACAACCTTAAGAAAGTTGATGTGACTTTCCCCCTAGGCACATTCACGGCTGTAACCGGAGTTAGTGGTTCTGGAAAGTCATCGTTGGTCAATGACGTGCTGTACGAGGTGCTGGCAAATAAACTTAATGGCGCAAAAGGTGTTGCCGGAAAGCACACAAGAATTGAAGGCCTTGAGAACTTAGACAAGGTTGTGCACGTTGACCAGAATCCAATTGGCAGAACACCACGCTCAAATCCAGCTACATACACCGGGGTTTTTGATCACATACGAAAACTATTCACCGAGACTCAAGAATCAAAAGCACGGGGCTATCAACAGGGACGTTTCTCATTCAACGTCAAAGGTGGCCGCTGCGAGGCTTGTTCAGGTGATGGAACGCTCAGAATTGAGATGAATTTCCTTCCGGATGTCTATGTTTCTTGCGAGATTTGCCACGGTCAGCGCTATAACCGAGAAACACTTCAAGTTAAGTACAAAGGGAAGAACATAGCCGAGGTTCTCGAAATGCCAATCTCCGAGGCGGCCGAGTTTTTCGCAGCAATTACCTCAATTGCAAGGTATCTAGACACTCTGGTTGAGGTAGGTCTTGGCTATGTGCGTCTTGGTCAAAGTGCGACGACCCTATCCGGTGGTGAGGCGCAAAGAGTCAAGCTTGCAACTGAACTGCAGAAACGCTCAAACGGACGAACTATCTACGTCCTTGACGAACCAACAACCGGACTCCATTTTGAAGATGTTCGAAAGCTTCTTTTGGTTCTGAACAGCTTGGTTGAGAAGGGAAATACGGTAGTTGTTATCGAACATAATCTTGACGTCATCAAATGTGCAGACTGGGTCATTGACCTTGGGCCGGAGGGTGGTTCAAGAGGTGGGGAAATAATCGCCGTTGGAACCCCTGAGCAAATTTCTAGAAACTCAAAGAGCTTCACCGGTGGATTCCTAAAAGAGATTCTCAGCTAGTGTCCAGCAATCTGTCGTTTCGTCCAAAAGCTGGTGAAATTCCAACCGACCCTGGGGTTTATCGCTGGCTTGATGAAAATGGCAGAGTTCTTTACGTAGGAAAAGCCAAGAATCTTAGAAATAGACTTAGCAACTATTTTGCACCTCTAGAATCGCTGCACGAAAGAACTAGACGAATGGTCACATCTGCTGTCGATGTGCAGTGGACGATAGTAAAAACTGAGTACGAGGCACTACAACTCGAATTTACGTGGATAAAGCAGTACAAACCACCCTTCAACGTTCGATTCAAGGATGACAAGTCGTATCCGTATCTAGCTATTTCTGTTGGCGAGAGTGTTCCGCGCGCATTCATCACTAGAAATAGAGAACTCAAGGGAGTAAAGTATTTTGGCCCTTACACCCAAGCTTGGGCGGTACGGGAAACATTAGACACTCTTCTCAAGGTTTATCCAGTTCGCTCGTGCACCAAAGGTATTTTCCAGAGGGCGAAGTCAACCAATCGGGCCTGCCTTCTTGGGGACATTGGAAAATGTGCTGCCCCTTGCGTCGAACGAGTAAGCGTTGCAGAGCACAAGGCAATTTCTAAGAATTTCGTTGACTTCATGGCCGGCGGCGATCTAAAGCATGTGGAGACTCTTCGTAAGAAAATGAGTCTGGCGTCGGAATCTCAACAGTATGAACTAGCCGCCGCCTATCGCGATGACATCGATGCGCTTGAAGCAGTTCTCGAGAAAAGCACCGTTGTGTTTAGCGATCAGACAGATGCTGATGTCTTCGGTATCGCAGAAGATGAACTCGCGGCTGCTGTCTCAATGTTTATTGTCCGGGCCGGGAGAATTAGAGGTGTTCGAGGCTGGGTGATCGACAAAGAACTTGAACGCAGCACTGGTGAATTAGTTGAGTACGTGATGCAAAATGTTTACGCGCCCATCGATGGTGCGGAACAACAAGAGGTGCCAAAAGAAGTTATTGTTCCACTTTTACCAGACGACAGTAAGGAGATAGCTCAGTGGTTGAGCGAGCTTCGTGGTCGAAAGGTTGACCTGCACGTTGCTAGCCGAGGCGATAAAGCCGGCCTTGCCTCGACCGCTCTTATGAACGCCAAGCATTCACTTATGGTTTACAAGAATCGTCGAAGTAGTGACTTCACGGCAAGGGCTGATGCGCTAAGTGCCATTCAGAAAACTTTAGGTCTTGAATCCGCTCCACTTCGTATTGAATGCTTTGACGTTTCTCACCTTGGGGGAACTGATGTAGTCGCATCCATGGTGGTATTTGAAGACGGCCTAGCCAAAAAAGATCAGTATCGACGCTTCTCAATTGAGGAAACAACAGACGACACTGGGTCTATTTACCAGGTTCTCTCAAGGCGGCTAAAGTATTTGAAGAACCCGGAGCACTCTGCCGAATTAGACCCAAATGGAAAGTTCTCCTATCGGCCATCCTTGCTTATCGTCGATGGAGGTCTACCACAGGTGAATGCCGCACAGAGGGCAATTGAAGATAGTGGAGTTAGCGGTTTGACGGTTATTGGATTAGCAAAGCGTCTTGAGGAAGTCTGGCGACCAGGCTCAAGTTTTCCGATAATTTTCCCAAGGGCCACCGACGAGCTTTTTCTACTGCAACGTATCCGAGATGAAGCCCACCGATTTGCCATCACTTATCAGAGGCAAAAACGCTCGAAATCCGTTGCCAGTCAGCTGAGTTCAATTTCAGGTCTTGGTGATAAGCGAGTTAGTGCACTGCTGAGGCATTTTGGCTCGGCTAAACGCCTTCGTGCGGCTAGTGCTGAGGAGATATCCGAAGTTGCTGGAATCGGGCCCGTTCTCGCCCAGGAGATCTTGACCGCGCTGAACTAGTTCAAAGCGTCTCTTCGGCGTGTCGCGAACGGCTAGACTATGAAAATCGCTTCAGAGCGGGCAACACGCCGAGAGCCAGGGGAGGTCACTTGAGTTTGCAGCGAAAACACGAATTGCTTATTGTGACCGGCATGTCTGGGGCTGGGCGCTCCACAGTAGGCAATGCTTTAGAAGATCTTGGCTGGTACGTGGTTGATAATCTTCCGCCTCAGATGCTTGGGCCAATATCTGACCTTTTTACTCTCGCTAAGAATCCGCTTCCGCGTCTCGCAGTTGTAATCGATGTTCGAGGTGGAGAGTTCTTCTCCGAACTTAGCGAACACCTAACTCAGTTGAGAACTCGAGAAATCAATCTCAGAGTTCTTTTTTTAGAAGCTACCGATTCAGCGCTCGTAAAAAGATTTGAATCTGTTCGTAGACCTCATCCGTTGCAGGGTAATGGCACAATTCTTGATGGTATTTCAGATGAAAGAACAAAGCTTCTAGGAATTAGAGAGCTTGCCGATGTAATCATTGACACCAGCGATTTGAATGTTCACCAGCTTTCAACCAAGATTTCTGACGGTTTCTCCCTATCCCAAACGCGAAAGCTGCAGATCAGCATTCTTAGTTTTGGTTTTAAGTACGGGCTGCCAACGGACGCAGATTTAGTTGCTGACATGCGTTTTCTCCCAAACCCATTTTGGGTAGATGAACTTAGGGCTTTGAATGGAGAAGATAAGCAGGTTTCAGATTTCGTTTTAGCTCAAGAGGGAGCAAGCGAATTTCTTGAAAACTACATCGGCACCCTAAAACCAGTTTTACAAGGATTCATAAGAGAAAACAAAAGGTACGTGACTATTGCTATTGGCTGCACTGGAGGAAAGCACCGATCGGTCGCCATGTCTCTAGCGCTAGCTACTGCACTGGAAGCTATTGATGATGTGGCGGTCACAATTAGGCACCGCGACTTGGGGAAAGAGTAGGAATAAACGTGGCACTAACCAGCGATCTAAAAGATGAATTATCCAGGCTTGAAATTGGAAAGAATGCTGTTCGAGTTGCTGAACTTTCCACAATTCTAAGATTTTCTGGCGGGCTCCATCTAATCTCGGGAAAAGTTGCAGTAGAGGTAGAGCTAGAAACTTCGCAGCTTGCAAGAAGGGTTAGCAAAGATCTGTCCGAACTTTTCGGAATCGATAGCGAGCTTGCAGTAATAACCGCATCCGGTCTTCGAAAAGGAAATCGGTACCAGGTTAGAGTCATAAACCAGGGCGAGGTCTTAGCCCGTCAAACTGGATTACTTGACCAAAGAGGCAGGCCGGTTCGTGGCTTGCCGGCAAATTTGGTTTCAGGCTCTATCCCAGAAGCGCAGGCGGTTTGGCGTGGCGCTTTTCTGGCCCACGGTTCTTTGACAGACCCGGGCAGATCCGCGGCACTGGAAATAACTGCCCCGGGCAATGAGGCCGCTATGGCCCTGGTGGGTGTGGCACGTCGACTTGGTGTCACTGCAAAGGCTAGAGAGGTCAGGGGCGTATATCGGGTTGTGATTCGCGAGGGAGAGGCAATTGCCACCATGCTCACTCAAATGGGCGCACACACTCAGGTAATTCGCTGGGAAGAGATGCGCCTACGTCGAGAGGTGCGGGCCACAGCCAATCGTTTAGCTAATTTTGATGACGCCAATCTCAGGCGCTCAGCACAGGCGGCCGTTGCCTCCGGTGCGAGAGTTGAGAGGGCGCTGGAAATACTTGGGGCAGAAATACCCGAGCACCTTCTCTACGCCGGAACGCTTCGCTTGAAGCACAAGCAGGCTAGCTTGGATGAGCTGGGCCACCTAGCTGAACCGGCAATGACCAAAGATGCCATCGCCGGCCGGATTAGGCGCCTATTGGCCATGGCCGATAAGCGCGCTGAGGAGCTTGGTATTCCGGCAACCGATGCCTTCCTGCCAGAGGATCTCGACTAGGCCCGATTTTGGCGAAAGACCACCCCAAATAGCCTTAAACTTAGATAAAACCATCTTCCATAGGAGCCATCGGCCATGACCAAGTACTCACTTCCGGAACTTAGCTACGACTATTCAGCCCTGGTGCCAAGCATTTCGGCTCGAATTATGGAACTTCACCACTCTAAGCATCACGCTGCCTATGTGGCTGGGGCAAACACTACTCTTGAGTTGCTTGAAGAGGCCCGTGCGAAAAACGACTTTACCTGGGTAAACAAACTTCAAAAGGACTTGGCATTTCACCTAGGCGGCCACGTCAATCACTCAATTTTCTGGAAGAACCTCGCACCTGTTAACACAGATCGTCCTGAGGGTGAACTGGAAAATGCAATCAAGGAAAGCTTTGGCTCATTCGAGGCATTCCAAGCACACTTCAATGCGGCGGCAATGGGAATCCAGGGATCGGGCTGGGCTTTTCTTGCCTGGGACACTTTAGGCCAGCGTCTCATCATTGAACAGCTTTATGACCAGCAGGGAAACGTTGTTCCTGCCTCAGTTCCACTATTAATGCTAGATATGTGGGAGCACGCTTTCTACTTAGATTACGTAAATGTCAAAGGTGACTACGTAAAGGCTTTCTGGAACATCATCAATTGGTCTGATGTCCAGCAAAGATTTACTGCGGCTGGGGACAAAACCCCTGGTCTATTGGCATAGCCAAAGTTCACCGCCTTTAGGGGCGACATAATCGATGGCCGAGCGCTGTCTTTAACAAGGAGAAGGTAATGGCAACACGTGTTGGGATTAATGGTTTTGGTCGTATCGGTAGAAACTATCTTCGCGCTTTACTAGCAAAGAACAGCGACTTAGTAATCGTTGCTGTTAACGACCTAAGTGATCCAAAATCCTTGGCACACCTTCTGAAGTATGACTCTGTTACTGGCCGTCTGCCACAGGAGGTCACTGTCGATGGTCAGAACATAGTTGTTGGCAAGCAGGTAATTAAAGTCTTAGCTGAGCGCGATCCAGCAAACCTTGGTTGGGGTGACCTTGGAGTTGACATCGTAATCGAATCAACTGGTCGTTTCACAGATGCTGAAGCAGCCAGCGCCCACATCAAAGCCGGGGCCAAGAAAGTACTTATTTCAGCCCCAGCTACCGGTGACGCTGAAACATTCGTTATTGGTGTCAACGAGCACCTTTACGACGCTGACAAGCACCACATAATTTCAAACGCCTCGTGCACCACAAACTGCCTAGCTCCGATGGCAAAAGTTTTCAACGACAAGTTCGGTATTGAAAATGGTCTTATGACCACAGTTCACGCATACACCGCCGATCAAAATCTGCAGGACGGACCTCACTCAGACCTCAGACGCGCGCGAGCAGCTGGAATTAATATTGTTCCTTCTTCAACTGGTGCAGCTAAGGCAATCGGCTTGGTCCTTCCAGAGCTAAAAGGCAAACTTGACGGATATGCCCTAAGAGTGCCAGTGCCAACCGGTTCAATTACAGATCTGACTTTGGTCTCAAAGACTGACGTGACTATTGAGCAAATAAAGCAAGCCTATAAAGATGCCGCAGCCAGTGGCCCAATGAAGGGCATTCTTAAGTACACCGAAGACGAGATTGTTTCTAGTGACATAGTCACCGACCCACACTCATCAATCGTTGATGCCGGCCTAATTAAAGTTATTGGTAGAACCGTAAAAATTAGCTCTTGGTATGACAACGAGTGGGGTTATTCAAACCGACTAGTTGAGCTAACCGAGTTAGTCGCTAGCAAGCTCAAGTAATCAAAACCTGATTTACTCGATGCGTAAACTTTCAGATCTGCCAAGCCTCAAAGGTCAAGCGGTCGTTCTACGGTGTGATCTAAACGTTCCGCTAAGCGCTGGAGAAATAACCGATGACGGCAGAATCCTCGCCTCGATTCCAACTATCAACTACCTACTCGAGCTAGGTGCCAAGGTGATAGTGATTTCACATCTCGGCCGTCCAGACGGAGCTGTGGATCTAAAGTACTCGCTGAAGCCAGTTGCAATAAGACTTGGAGAACTGCTTGAGGCAAGCGTTTCTTTCGCAGAGGATACTGTTGGGCCAAGCGCCATGGAAGCTTCTCAAAAACTTCAACCGGGTCAAGTTCTAGTCCTCGAGAATCTACGTTTTGATGCAAGAGAAACCAGCAAGATGGCTTCCGAGCGTCAGGAGTTTGCCGAGGCACTCGCTGGCTTCGGCGATGTTTTTATCAGCGATGGCTTTGGGGTTGTTCATCGGGAACAAGCCAGTGTCTACGAACTAGCTAAACTGCTTCCCGCTGCAGCTGGACTATTAATTGAGGCTGAGCTTGAAGTGCTGACCAAACTAACAACTCAGCCGGAGCGTCCATTCACCGTGGTTTTAGGTGGCTCGAAGGTGTCGGACAAACTAGGTGTTATTGAGAAGCTCCTTCCAACCGTGGATAAGTTACTCATTGGCGGTGGAATGGTGTTTACTTTTCTTGCCGCGCAGGGATATAAAGTAGCGTCTTCACTTCTTGAAGCAGACCAGATTAATACCTGCAAAGAGTACCTTGCTAGAGCAAGCTCCCTTGGCGTTGAGATTATTCTTCCGACGGACATCAAGGTGGCTTCAAATTTTGGAAAAGACGCCGAGTTTGTCTCTGTGCCAGCAACTGATATAGAGGCAAGTCCGTTCGGTGCATCTGGTATTGGTCTAGACATTGGTCCGGAATCAGCTGTTCGTTTTGCCAAGGAAATATCAAATTCAAAAACCGTTTTCTGGAATGGACCAATGGGAGTTTTTGAGTTCGAGAATTTCTCACAGGGGACCTTCGCAGTAGCGGAAGCTCTTTCTAAGCTTGATGGCTATAGTGTGGTTGGCGGTGGAGACTCAGCTGCCGCGATTCGACTTCTCGGTTTTGAAGATTCACAGTTTGGCCACATTTCAACAGGCGGAGGCGCGAGCCTTGAGTTCCTAGAGGGTAAGAAACTACCAGGCCTGGAGGTGCTTGGCTAAATGAATGACTCAACAACCATGAATAACGCTGAAACCGTAACTCGAATTCCGCTGATCGCTGGCAACTGGAAGATGAACCTTGATCACCTTCAGGCTATTGCTCTTGTCCAGAAGTTATCTTGGACACTCAGCGATGCAAATCACGACTATGAAAAATGTGATGTTGTGGTTTTTCCACCATTCACCGACATCCGGAGCGTCCAGACTCTAGTTGG
>WLGC01000100.1 GCA_009703465.1 Actinomycetota bacterium
GCTGCTTTTCCACGTAGTTCCAAAGATTCAGCAGGCTTAGAAAATCACTGGTTGAATCAGCAAAGCGCTGGTGAGAAGTATCGGCCTGCTGGCGCTTAATCAGCGGCCGCTCTCTTGGATCTTGAATAGTAAGGCCAGCCACGATGATCATTACCTCGCGAACCAGATCGTGCTTTTTCGACTCCAATAGCATTCGGCCAAATCTTGGTTCAATCGGAAGGCGAGCCAAGCTTTTGCCCATTGGGGTTAGCTCAACGCTCTTTCCCTTTGGGTCTTTGATCGCGCCTAGCTCACCCAACAGTCCTAGTCCGTCACGAACACCTCGTGAATCAGGCGGCTGCAGAAATGGAAAATTTGCAATGTCGCCTAGATCTAATTGAGCTGCTTGCAAAATAACCGATGCCAAGTTGGTGCGAAGAATTTCTGGATCAGTAAATTCAGATCTTGCCTCAAATTCATCCTCTGAATACAAACGAATCACAACACCAGGACTTGTTCTTCCGGCACGACCTGCTCGTTGGTTAGCACTGGCTTTTGAAATTGCCTCAATTGGGAGACGCTGCACTTTTGCTCTTGGGCTATATCGAGAAATTCTTGCAGTGCCGGCATCAATAACGTATTTGATGTTTGGAATAGTCAACGAAGTTTCAGCGACATTGGTGGCAAGAATAATTCTTCTTTTCAGGCCAACCATTTTGCTGGTTTCAAAAACGCGGTGCTGCTCAGCAGAACTTAGACGTCCATAAAGTGGCAGAACTTCAATCCCTTTGCCAAGTTCACCTTCGGTGAGCCGGCCTTGAATTGCTTCTTGAGCATCGCGAATTTCTGATTCGCCAGAAAGGAAAACAAGGGTGTCTCCTTGAGGCTCATCTTTTAGTTCATCAAGTGCGCTAAGAATGCCATCTAGATAATCACTTGCGGTGCTCTGCTCATCTGGATCTGAATCATCATCAAGATCACGAGCGGTTGGACGGTAGCGAATTTCAATTGGAAAGCTTCGACCAGATACTTCAATGATTGGAGCGTCATTAAAGTGCTTACTGAAAGACTCTGGGTCAATCGTTGCCGAGGTGACAATTACCTTCAGGTCCGGGCGCTTCGGCAACAGCTGCTTGAGGTACCCAAGTAAAAAGTCAATGTTTAGGCTTCGCTCATGGGCCTCATCAATAATGATGGTGTCGTAGGGCTCTAGGTTTCTGTGGCGCTGCATGGCATTTAGCAAAATTCCATCAGTCATTACTTTGACCTTGGTCTCTGCTGAGGCCTTGTCGGTAAAGCGCACCTGGTAGCCCACTAGCCCGCCTAGCTCTACCTTTAGCTCCTCAGCGATTCGCTCGGCTACTGCCCTGGCCGCAATGCGACGAGGTTGAGTATGGGCAATGCTGGTGCGGCCAAGCTCCAGACACATCTTGGGTATCTGGGTAGTTTTTCCGGAACCAGTAGCGCCAGCGATAACCACAACCTGGTGATCGCGAATTGCCTCAAGTATTTCTTGCCGACGCTGACTTACCGGCAAATCGGCCGGATAGCTAATCTGAGCTATCTCCATTGGTGCGCTACTTGATGTTGCTTCTGATTTGATCCAAGACCTTCATGTTTTCAATTGTCCATGACATTGGGTGTTCATCACACTGAGTTTTTCCAGCATTGATTGCAGCACTGACTGCTTGAAGCATGTGAGCATAACCTGCACCCATGGTTTTGTATGAACGACGCTCGCGGGTAGGTTCTGATTGTCCGTCGTAGCTAAGCACATCAAGTTCCTGTGCATTCCAGAATGAACCAACCAGCTCAACAGATTTTACGCTTCCGAATACTCGGGCATTGAAACCAATTCGGCCATCAAGAGATGTAATGCCGTGACCAATCACGCCATTTTCAAAAAGGAATGTTGTGTCAGCGTGAGCATCTGATCCGTTGGAGAATCGGTGGCCAATGGTGGTTTGGCTGGCGATGTTTGAGCCTGACATCCAACGGTTAAATGTTGTGGTGTAAACACCTTGATCAAGAGTGGTTCCGCCGCCAAGTTCAAAATTGTATAGTCGGTGGTTGTTGTCAAACTCAATGATTTTTCCAAAGTTAGCTTCGATGCTAACTAGCTTGCCTAGTTCACCAGATTCGATGATTGCCTTTAGTGCGTTGTGTAGTGGCAAGAACTTGGTCCACATCGCTTCCATCAAAAACAAACCCTTGCTTTTAGCCAGGTCATCTAGTTCCTGTGCTTCTTTGGCGCTCATGGTGAAAGCTTTTTCTACCAAGACTTGCTTGCCTGCTTCCAAAGCTGCTTTTGCTTGCCAAAAGTGCTCTGAGTGCGGAGAGGCTACATAGATGACATCAATTTCAGGGTCTGCCAGAGCCTGCTCAAAGGTAAGGGCTTTGGCCTCTATGTTGAACTCAGCCAATCTAGCCTTGGCTTTATCAGGGTTTCTAGAAACTAGCGCATAAAGATTGGTATCTGCGGCTATCGCGAAATCATTGAGAATTAGCTCTGCCATGAGGCCGGTACCAACCATGGCCCAATTTAATTTAGTCATTGTTTCAGACTAGTGCAGTTGCTTGCGCTCCAACTTTGCACCCTCAACATCAACATCCGGCAAAATGCGATCTAGCCACTTTGGAATCCACCAGGTGGCCTTGCCAAAGATTGACATTGCGGCCGGCACCAAAATCATGCGAACCAAGAAGGCATCAACCAAAACACCAAATGCCAGACCAAAACCAATTGGACGAATCATGGCAAGGTGTGAGAACGCAAATCCACCAAATACGGTGATCATGATTAGCGCTGCGGCAATGACCACCGCTCGACTTGAACGAAGACCAAAGTTAATGGCATCGAGAGTGTTCTTGCCGTGGACGTGCGCCTCACGCATTCCAGAAACTAGGAATAGCTGATAGTCCATGGCTAGTCCAAACAAAATTCCAATTAAGAATATTGGGAGGAAACTCAAAATTGGACCTGGGGTGTGAACTCCAAATAGTTCACCCAGCCAGCCCCATTGGTAAACCGCAACCACAGATCCAAGAGTTGCAAAAACAGTCAACAGGAATCCACCAGCTGCAATGAGTGGAATCAAGATTGAGCGGAACACCAAAATCAGAAGCAGCATCGAAAGCAGCAGTACGGTGCCTAGATAAAGAGGTAAGACATCAGAGATCTGCTTTGAGATATCAATGTTGGTGGCCGTCAAACCGGTCACACCAAGTTCGGCTCCGTAGTCGGTAGAGAATTCATCTGCCAAGCCGCGTATGTCGCTAACTAGTTTCTCGGTTTCAACGCTTGATGGTTCAACTGTTGAAACTACTTGGAACAATAAAGTCTTGTTATCGTCTGATACCGCAGCCGGCACAACGGCAGCAACGTTATCTAGATTAAAAAGTGTCGTAGAGACAGAAGCTTGCAAGGCAATCAAATCATCTTCAGCAACTGCCTTGTCTAGAGACAAGACGGTTGGAATTTGGCTATTGAAGCCAGGCCCAAAAGCTTCAGTGGTAATCATGTGTGCTCGATAAGGAGAAGAGTCCTTCTCTTCGGCCGAGCCATCTGGTAGCCCAAGTCTCATGCTGCTAAATGGAATCGCTGCGATTACCAAAACTGTCACCGTTGCCAAGACTGAAATCCAAGGGTGTCTGGTTGACCAAAGTGGCTTGCGAAGA
>WLGC01000101.1 GCA_009703465.1 Actinomycetota bacterium
CCCACCTGATCCCAGTTATCTGCCAACCAGTTGCGAATAATCTGCTTATCAAAAGAGTCTTTTCTTTCGCCGCGCTCCCAGGCAGCCTTACTCCAGAACCTAGATGAGTCTGGGGTGAGTACTTCATCACCAAGGGTTATCTCACCGGTGGCCGGATCAACGCCAAACTCAAACTTTGTATCAGCCAGAATCAAACCGGCTTTTTCAGCAAGCGCCGAAGCATTCTTGAAAACTTGCAAGCTGAGATCACGAATTGCATTGGCATTATCAATGCCGATAAGTTCAATTACTTTTTCAAAAGTTATGTTTTCATCGTGCTCACCCATGGGTGCTTTATAGGCTGGGGTGAAAATCGGCTCTGGTAGTTTTGCGCCAAACTCTAGACCGGCCGGAAGCTCAATGCCGCAAATCTCACCGCTTGCCTCGTACTCTTTCCAACCAGAACCTGAAATAAAGCCTCTCACCACGCATTCAATTGGAAACATCTCAAGTTTCTTAGCAACGGTGCCGCGGGCGGCAACTTCTTTGGGAACTGCAATCTCATCACTTAGGTGATTTGGAATAACAAGTTGCTCAAACCACCAGTTGGTCAACGTGGTCAGGTGCTGACCTTTGTTGGGAATTTCTGGCTCCAGCACATGATCAAAAGCACTGACTCGGTCTGAGGCCACTACCAAAATCAAATGTGCAAGATTTTGATCATCTGATTCATATAGGTCACGAACCTTGCCGCTGTAGGTGTGGTGCCAGCCTGGCACTGCAGTTGCCACTATTCCGAAACTTTCAGGCTGTCTGCCTTTGCAGCAATATCTTTTCGGTAGTGGCTTCCCTGAAGGGAAATTTTCTGTATGCCTTCATAGGCCTTTGCTCTTGCCGCTTCAAAATCTTGGCCGGTAGCAACAACTGATAACACTCTTCCGCCGGTTGCCATAAGTTCACCATTGACTGTTGCTGTTGCCGCATGACAGACCTCTATGCCGGTGGCTTCTGCTTCTTGAATGCCAGTGATTGGACGATTTGGAGCAGCTGTTACTGGATACCCTTCAGAGGCTAGAACAACAGTGACGGCTACCTCTTTACTGAAGGTAAGTTCACTTACTCCTTCAAGGTGGCCGGTTGCTGCCTTATAGAGCAAATTGCTAAGAGATGAGTTCAGTCTGCGAAGAACAACTTGAGTTTCTGGATCACCAAAGCGAGCGTTGAATTCAATTACCCGAATGCCGCGCTTGGTGATGATTAGTCCACAATAAAGCAGCCCAATAAAAGGAGCACCAAGTCTGGCTAGCTCGTTAATTGTCGGCAGCGCTACTTTTTCTTCTACTTCTTCAATGAAGTTTGCAGGTAGCCAAGGCAGTGGCGAATAGGCTCCCATGCCACCGGTATTCGGACCTTGGTCATTATCAAAAGCTCTTTTGAAGTCTTGGGCTGGAGTAAGTGGAATAACAGAGGTTCCATCGGACACAAAAAACAATGAAACTTCTGGACCGTCTAGGAATTCTTCAACCAGAATTCCCATCTCGATATAACTTTCTGCATGGGCTATTGCAGCTTCACGATCTGTTGTGACCAGCACACCTTTACCAGCAGCAAGGCCATCAGCTTTGATTACATAGGGTGCACCAAAGTCATCTATTGCGCTTATTACTTCGTCAATGGTTGTGCAGGTGCGGGCCATACCAGTTGGCACACCAGCGGCAGCCATGACCTGCTTGGCAAAAGATTTTGATCCTTCTAGTTGGGCAGCTTCCTTGGAAGGACCAAACACTGCGATTCCTTCGGCACGAAGTGCATCAGACACTCCGGCAACAAGTGGTGCCTCAGGACCGATGATTGCCAGCTTGGCACCTTGCTCAAGTGCAAACTTCACAACGTCTGTAGGTGAGTTTGGATCTAGATTTGGCTGGCAGGCTACTTCTCTTGCAATGCCGGCATTTCCTGGGGCAACTGTGATATCTGCAGCTGGCGTGCCAGTTCTAATTAGTGCCTTGATAATGGCGTGCTCTCTAGCACCCTGACCTAGGACAAGTATCTTCACGTCCACAATGTTACTCTCAGAAAGAATTTCCGGATTTAGTCGATAGGGTCACTTCAAAACTAGACTCAAGGCAAGACATCAATGGGGGATTAGATGCTGAAGCTATTCAAGAACACCAAGTTCACAAACATAATTGCCAGTGCGGCGCTGATCATCTCTTTGATTACAGCAGGGCTAGTGATATCAGACGCATATGTTGGCCGAACCAGCGTACTTGCGACGATTCTTCAATCAGTTGGCCTATGCCCAGCAGAGGATTCATCTAAAGGTATTAGTGGCAGCGCGGGCACGGCTGCACCTAAACCCGCACCCACTCAGACGACAAGTCAAACACCAAGTGCTCAGCCATCTGTTTCTCAGTCACCTAGTGATGAACCAGCACCGAACCTAACTTCAGACCCAAGTGAGTCTCCGGTAAAGGGAGTGGCTGGAACGGCCGGCGCACCTGGAACCTCCGGTCCCTCGGGTGCCGATGGTGCTCCCGGTGCACCAGGAGCCCCGGGCGAAACCGGACCAACTGGACCACAGGGTGCTCCGGGGGTTTGTGATTACGCAAATCTTTTATCCGTGAGCGGTAATCTGCTTCCTTCGGTGGACAACCGATACAATCTCGGATCTGAACAATTTCGTTGGAAGTCTTTGCAGCTTGGTCCTGGCACACTTTGGATTCAAGACTCAGAAATAATTCCACCGACTCAAGTTGGTTTGACGGTTAAGAGTGGAGCCCTTCTTCTTGATGGCGCTGACTCGTTACGTATTGGCAACATTCGCTTGACTGCGACAGGTCTAACCTCAATAAATCCTGCCTCTCCAATTACCTTGGGTGATAACTCATTTACAAACTTCGTAGAGCTTCAAGCCGGTGGTATCAAATTTAAGGACGGCACACTTCAGAGCACGGCTACCGTCGTTGGTGCCACCGGACCAGCCGGACCAGCAGGACCAGCAGGACCAAAGGGCGATCCGGGCAACCTGGGAAACTTTATCGAGGTACCCATATGTATCGACACTGAAAAAGTCGGCAAGACCCATATGGCCATGCACTACGGAACCTGCACGGGCCTTGGAATGATTGGCACCGACATAAGAATGTTGCAGCGAATTCCATAACTGTGACTTCATTCATTAGAAAACCGAATGCGAGCGATGATAAGTACTCGCGTGGGGTGCTTGGCTTTATTACTTCCAGTGAAGCATATCCTGGAGCTGCACTTTTAGGAATCACCGCAGCGATGCGAACCGGGGTTGGTCTAGTTAGATACCTAGGTCCTTCACAGGTCAGTGATTTAGTTTTGCAGGTCAGACCAGAAATAGTTTTGCAAGATGGTCGGGCCCAAGCCTGGGTAGTTGGCTCCGGTGTGCCGGTTGATGACCAAGAGCAAGCGGCAAGAATCAACCGGGTTGTATCTGAAAAAAACCTAGTAGTTGTCGATGCCGGGGCGCTCCAGATTATTGACTTTGAAAACTGCATAGCAACCTGTGTGCTAACTCCTCATGCCGGTGAGGCAGCAGCACTGCTGGACTCGCTTGGGAAGACAATTGCTCGAGCAGAGATAGAGGCAGATCCAATAGCAGCTGCCA
>WLGC01000102.1 GCA_009703465.1 Actinomycetota bacterium
GCCTAGGTGGCCAAGTTCAACCAAATCCAAGGACGCTTGAGCTTTTGCAATTGGATCTTCGATTTTGCGCTGTCTTAAACCAAAGGCAACATTTTCAAGAACTGTCATGTGTGGGAATAGTGCATAGCTTTGAAAGACCGTGTTTACTGGACGCTCATGTGCCCTAGTTGCAGTGACATCTTTTCCACCAATAAGAATCTTGCCCTTGGTTGGCTCATCGAGCCCGGCAACTAGTCTCAGGGTTGTAGTTTTGCCGCAGCCAGAAGGTCCAAGTAGCGCAAAGAATTCACCAGCTGGAATCTTTAGATCCAGATCTTCAATTGCGGTGAAACCAGGAAACTCTTTTCTGATTCCTACTAATTCAAGGTCGGCACCGCGCGCAACAAACTCAGTTGCCACTACGAGCCCAATAGAACTTTTTCAAATGCCTGAGCAAATGAAAGTTCCTCAGCACCGGTCAATGCCCGGAATGCAAACGCGTTGGAGAGGGTCTTCTCGTTAGGGAAAATCAGCTGGTTTTCTGCAAGAGACGCGTCCGTTTTTGCCATCTCTTCTTGAGCACCAAGCACCGGTGTGATGTAGTTCACGTAGGCGGCAAGCTCGGCAGCATTTGCTGGCTCGTAGTAGAAGTCAATTAGCTTTTCAACATTCTTCTTGTGGGTTGCACCCATTGGTACCACAAAGGTGTCAGCAGAAATTGTTGCTCCAGATGAAGGCAAGATGAATCCAAAAGGCTCTGGGTCTGCATCGGTTCCAATCTCGGAGTTCAGAATTGCAATGTCTCCCTGCCAGGTGATTCCAGCAATAGCTGCACCAGAAGCTAGATCTTGTGAGTAGCTGTTTCCCTTAATTGAGATGTTGCCATCAGAAACCTTAGCTCTGAAGAAGTCAACCGCACTCATGAATGCGTCTTCATTTAGAGAAGATGCGCTAGTGATGTCCACGCCGCTGGCCAACAGAATTAGTCCAAGGGTGTCGCGCATTTCAGAGAGAACTACGACACGGCCCTTTAGTGAGTCTGCCCATAGATCATCCAGAGTCTCTGGTGCTTCTTTACCAGTTGCTTCTTTATAAGCCTTCTTGTTGTAACCAATACCACCAAAGATTCCCTGCCAAGGCATTGACTTGTTGCGGTCCGGGTCAAATGATGCGCCAAGATACGCAGGGTTCAAGTTTTTCTTGTTTGGAATGTTTGCCGCATCAAGATCCTGAAGGTAACCAAGTGCAACCATTCTTGCGACCAACCACTCGGTTGGACACGCTACGTCCGCACCGATGTCAGCACCAAGCTTTAGTTGGTCTTTGACAATCGCCCAGTAGGTGTTGTTGTCATCGATGCGAATTTTGTATTCAACTTTAATTCCGGACTGTTCCTGGAAGCGATTCAAAGTTGGGTAGTTGCCAGCATCGTCAACATCCATGTAGTCAGGCCAGTTGTCCCAGATCAATACTTTTTCTGAATCAGAAAGATCTGTAGCTGGTGTAAGTGCTGGACCCTGCGAACCTGCAGGTGCACACGCGGCGAGCGCAAGAGCTGCAGCTGTTGCACCGGCACCAGCAAGAGCTGTGCGTCTAGTCATTTGGTGACGACGAGCCATTTGTACTAACTCGCGCATCATTGGATCTTCTGGAAGTGGCTTATTCATCACCATGACTCCTTAGCTATATGGGGCTTTAAGCCCTATCAACATAACCGGGCCCGCTACATTGTGGACCCAAGGAAATCCTGCCATAAAATCTTGGTCAAAAAGCTCAAAACTTGGCACCGAGCGGAAAAATAAATTGCCTCGGAACCTCGCTGGATTTCTGAAAAATTCCTCTAGCCCAGCCGGTTGGAATTAGCTGGGGCTCGGCTATCCGCTTTATGTTCAGTTGCGCCAGCTCAATCGGATCAGCATCAGCCAAGGCAACTCTTGCTCGAAGATTTGTAATCAGTGCTCTGGGAACGGCTTGGGCCGATTGGGTTGCCAACACTAGGTGAACTCCCAGGGTTCTGCCCCTGGCGGCAACCGCGGTCAGTGCTGCCTGAGCCATGGGTGACTCGGCCAGCGTCGCGGCCAGCTCATCGATAAAAATGTATCGCCTCGGCAGCTGCTGCCCCCGTTCGAGAATGTCTTCGATTCTGGCAACTCGACAGGCGGCTAGTCGAAGCTCGCGGCGACCGAGTTCGGCTTTGACCTGCTGCCATAAATCATCTGGACTATGCCCATCGATATCGGTGACCAATAACTTGGCTTGGGGTAACTGAGCAAATTGACTGAGTGTGGCTCCTCCCTTGAAATCAATCAGGATCAGTTCGCAGTTTGGGTCTTTGGAAACCACCTGTTGCAGCAGGAGCTTGATTAGCTCACTTTTACCTGATCCGGTTGGGCCGATAATCAAACAGTGGCCAAGATCCGTTTCTAGATTTAGCTCCAGGTCAAAAACCGGCTGATGTTTCTTGCTGTTGTGAGCGGCAAATACTAATGCATGCCATTCTTTCTTCCAGAAAATTTCATAGTTAGGAAGTTGATAGTCACCAATCCATATTTCACCCCCAGAAAAAGTCACCTCTTCGGAAAGATCTGGAGTTCTTGATTCATTGAAGCGCCGAAACCCAACCATCACAAGCGCCGTAATTAGGCTCATGGCCAAGAGAAACCAGGTGCCGGTTGTGGTGCCTAGGTAAAGGCCAAAAAGTATTGATGGAATCATCCAGGCAAGCTGCATTAAAAGAGTTTGGGCCCCAGCTCATTAGCCAAGGCCCAAAACTTTGAAATCTGTGAACTAATCGCCGATGTAGCTCATTACGTGCTTGATGCGGGTGTAGTCCTCGAAGCCATACTGAGAAAGGTCTTTGCCATATCCTGAGTGACGGAAACCACCGTGCGGCATCTCCGCAGCAAGTGGAATGTGAGTGTTGATCCAAACGCATCCAAAGTTCAAGCCCTTTGAAAAACGCATCGCCCTGGTGTGGTTCTGAGTCCAAACCGATGAAGCTAGCCCGTACTTGACATCATTAGCCCAGCGCAGTGCCTCTTCATCGGTGCTGAACTTTTGCACGGTGACAACTGGACCAAAGATTTCACTTTGGATGTGCTCGTCATTTTGCTTGAGTCCTGACAGCACTGCAGCCTCTAGGTAGTAGCCTTCTGTGCCAATGCGCACGCCTCCGGTTTCCAGGTTGGCGTGGTTTGGCAGGCGATCAATAAAGCCCTGCACTCGCTCGAGCTGGTTGGCGTTATTGACTGGTCCATAAAGAATGTCATCACGCTTTGGATCTCCAGTAATAGCTGTGGTCTTTACCTCGGCAACCAGTAGTGCCAAGAAGTCATCGTGTACTGATTCGTGAACCAAGATGCGCGTTGCCGCGGTGCAGTCTTGGCCGGCGTTAAAGAATCCAGCGATGGCAATCTGCGCTGCTGCCTTTTGCAAATCTGCATCGGCGCAAACAATTACTGGAGCCTTGCCACCAAGTTCAAGGTGAACGCGCTTCAAATCAGTGGCTGCAGATTTAGCAACCTCCATACCGGCTCTGACCGAACCAGTGATTGAAACCATCTGTGGGATTTCATTTTCAATCATCGCTCTACCGGTATCACGGTTTCCAGCAACAACGTTGAAAAC
>WLGC01000103.1 GCA_009703465.1 Actinomycetota bacterium
AACTATGTTCGGGTCGAAAGTAACCCAGAGCTAGAGCAAGCACTAAAGACTCCAGCTCGCGTGCTGATTGATGTTCGTTTAGAAAACTAAAGTGCTTCTTTGATGGGGCGGAACTTCAGTTCCGTTTCAGACAGCTCTGCTTCTGGATCTGATTCGGCAACTATTCCGCAACCAGCAAATGCGCGTAGATGTGAGCCTTCGATTTGCGCTCCGCGAAGTGCAATTGCCCACTCGCCGTCGCCATCGGCGCCAATCCAACCAACCGGTCCTGCGTAGCGACCACGATCATTTTGCTCAAGTTCAGAAATAACCTCTTGGGCTGCACTTGTTGGTGTTCCGGCAACGGCTGCAGTTGGATGCAGCACAGCGGCAACATCAAGAACTGATGCACTTTCTTTTAGCACTCCGTGGACATCGCTAGCTAGATGCCAAACATTTGGTAGCGCCAAACTAAATGGTGCCGGGTCGGCATCTACCTGTGCGCAAAACTGCTTGAGTGAGTTCACCAGTGAGTTAACCGCAAAGGCGTGCTCGGAAGTATTTTTTGAAGAAGAAGTAAGGGCAACTGAAATAGCTTTATCTACTCCAGGATCAGTTCCTCTAGCTGCTGTGCCTGCTAAGACTCGAGCGGAAACCTGGGAGTTTGAAACTCTAACTAAAAGCTCTGGTGATGCTCCAAAAATTCCATCAACGCTATAGACCCAACAGGTTGGGTACTGAGCACTGAGTTTCTTGAGGCTTGCTCGAATGTCAAAACCTCCCGGAATTGACGCCTCTAAATCTCTGGCAATAACAACTTTCTCAATTTGACCAGCTTCTATTTTTTGAACCGCCAGCGAGACCAGGTCCTTGAATTTTTCAGGACTGGTTTTTCCACTATGAAATGTCAGCGGTTCATTAGCTGGGTAGGTTATTTCTTTTAACCAAAACTCTGCAGCTGGCGGTTGCGAGTCAGCAGAGTTGGAAACTCGGGTCAGCCAGATTTTGCCTTCACTTGATCCCAAAATTACTCGCGGCACAATCAGTACGCTTGGCGCAACGCTTTGGTCGGAGAAGGCAAAAGCACCAAAGGCAACTAGCCCACTACCTGGGCAGACCAGAGTATCGGTGACAAAAGAATTCTCGACTATTGATTTCCACTGCTTGGCTAAATCTGCAATTCTTCCGGATGAGGCACGACTTTCTAAACGCAATGCTTCACCCCAGCCAACCAGCCCATGACCCTCACGTATATAAACCAGGGGATTTTCGGGGAGTTTTGAAATCAATTCAAAGTCAGCACCCTCAAGCTCAACTGTGGTGACGGTCAATCTCATGGCCCGCACCTTTCAAATTCGCTGAGTCTTATCTGAGAACCTCGACACGTGCTTTCCAGCCACCAAGCTCGTGGGTAATCTTAGGTATTGCTATAAAAAAGCCTAAACCCGTTCAGGAGCCCAATGATGCGAAAGTCTGCATTCGCGGCTAGCCGCATCGCTGGAATTACCGGTGCAACCCTGATACTGGGTTTGATTTCTAGTCCAATTGCTTGGGCCGAAGATGAAAAGCCACAGACATCGACTGTTGAAATAGACGATGGCTCCAGTGGATTAAACCCTGGCCAGAAATCAGGTAGCGGGGATAAGCGCCAAGAGCTGGAAGAAAAATACGGCAAGCAAGGTCACCTATCGGTTCCGCCCCTGGTGGTTCGTCCGATGAACAACACCGAGGGCTCAGCCTCAGGAATTATTGTTGACCCGACAAGAAATAGCCCAATTGACATTTCAAAAGCCAGATTCACAAAGATGACTCCAGCCGAAAGATTCATTCAGTTTTCTCAAATCGGCCTCTTGGTTATGGCACTGGGGGCTATCGTTCTGATGCTGGTGGCCGTGTCCCGCGCTATTCGCCGCAAGTAGACTTGTGGAGTGAGCAAAGCAAATCTAGATAAAAAACCAGCCGAGGTAGCGGCGATGTTTGATGAAGTTGCCCCTACCTATGACCTCACAAACGCACTTTTATCTTTTGGACAAGACCGTTTTTGGCGCCGAGTTGTGCGAAAACAAGTAGCTCCAAAAAGTGGCCAGAAAATTCTAGATCTAGCTGCTGGAACCGGAGCATCCTCGGCTGCCTTCTTAGCACCCGGAGTCAAAGTTGTTGCCGGTGACTTTTCAGAGGGCATGTTGGCGGTTGGCCGAAAAAGACACCCTGAAATTGATTTTGTCTTTGCTGATGCAACCGCCTTGCCTTTCGTTGCAAATGAATTTGATGCCGTGACAATTTCTTTTGGACTTCGAAACGTAGTTGATGTCAAAAAGGCCCTTAGTGAAATGTACCGAGTTACAAAACCCGGTGGCAAAATCGTGGTCTGTGAATTCTCTAAGGTGACTAACCCAGCATTCAGAGGTTTTTATAACTTCTACCTAAACAAAGTTTTGCCGCTGTTTTCAAGACTTGCCAGCAAAACCCCTGAGGCCTATTCCTATCTCAGTGAATCAATTTTGGCTTGGCCAAACCAAGAGCTACTGAAGGAGAAAATCCAATCAGCCGGCTACAGCAAGGTTGAGTACAAGAATCTGACCTTTGGGATTGTTGCCGTTCATCGGGGATATAAGTGAGCAAAATTTCCCTACCTCGCCAACTAAAAAAGGTTGTTGACAAAGAACTTCTAAATAACTTAGAACAGGGCATTGAGACTGTTGAGCAGCAGCTGGTTCTGGCTACCGCACACGCAGGAAAAGTAGAGGGTGCCTCAACTAGGCATCTGCTCAGTGCTGGTGGTAAAAGAATCAGACCGACACTTGTTTTACTGGCAGCTCAGTTCGGCGATGCTACTAAACAAGATGTTCTAGATGCTGCCGTAATCGTAGAAATTACTCACCTTGCAACTTTGTATCACGATGACGTTATGGATGATGCGCCGACTAGAAGAGGTGTTGCCACCGCTCAGGTTATTTGGGGAAATTCAATTGCAATTTTGACCGGTGATCTACTTTTTGCTCGCGCTGCACAAATTGGTGCACACCTTGGAGTTGAATCGCTAAAGCTACAGGCAGATACTTTTGAGCGTCTTTGCCTAGGTCAGTTGCACGAAACAATTGGCCCAGCCGAAGGTGAAGATCCAATCGATCACTACATTCAGGTGATGGCAGACAAAACAGGTTCGCTTATCTCTGCTTCTGCTCAGCTGGGCATCATGCTCTCTGGTGCTCCAGATGAATACCGAGAACCACTTCGGCTCTACGGTGAAAAAGTTGGAGTTGCCTTCCAACTAATCGATGACGTGATTGATATCTCTGAGGAAGGCCCATCCGGTAAAACCCCGGGGACAGACCTTAGAGCGGGCGTACCTACTCTTCCAGTGCTTCTTCTTCGTAAGGCGGCAGCAGCTGGAGATGCTGAAGCGGCAGCGCTGCTAAATCTCATTGACGGCGGACTAGAAGATGATGCAAAACTTCAAAGCGCACTTATGGGTCTTCGAAAGCACGAGGTAGCTAATCTGGCCTACCTAGAAGCCAAGCGTTGGGCTGATGATGCGGTAGCGGCGATTGCGACTTTGCCAGATGGATCAATCAAGAAAGCACTAGAAATTTTTGCCACC
>WLGC01000104.1 GCA_009703465.1 Actinomycetota bacterium
GCCGGATGGGGTTCGGCGTTTACTTGATCTGCCCCGCTGAAAAGCCATTTCGACCTTTACTACTTGCTAAATTTTGCTAGATCTAAGCGCTAGCGGCCTTGGAGATCTTTACTGGAGCCTCTGCTGCTTCAGCTTTGGCACTCGGTGATTCAGTGGCTACGGCTTCTTCCTCAACAGGAAGATCCGCTACCGCTCTTGGCACACCAATGCCCAGCTTGGTCTTGATCTTCTTTTCAATTTCGTCAGCAATCTTTGGATTCTCGATCAAGTGCTTACGAGAGTTCTCTTTACCCTGACCAAGTTGCTCGCCCTCGTAGGTGTACCAGGCGCCAGACTTCTTGACAATTTCCTGCTCTACACCAAAGTCAAGCAAGCTTCCCTCGCGTGAGATTCCAATACCGTAGATGATGTCAAACTCTGCCTGCTTGAAAGGCGCGGCCATCTTATTCTTGACAATCTTTACGCGGGTTCTGTTACCAACCGCTTCAGTGCCATCTTTCAGTGTTTCAATTCTGCGAATATCCATACGCACTGATGCGTAAAACTTAAGAGCTTTACCACCGGCTGTTGTTTCTGGGCTTCCAAAGAAAACACCAATTTTTTCACGAAGCTGGTTAATGAAAATCATTGTGGTACCGGTATTGCTAAGCCCGCCGGTTAGTTTGCGAAGTGCCTGCGACATCAAGCGGGCCTGAAGACCCATGTGTGAGTCACCCATTTCGCCCTCAATTTCCGCGCGCGGCACAAGCGCTGCGACGGAGTCAACTACTACAAGATCAATTGATCCTGAGCGAACCAACATGTCGGCAATTTCAAGAGCTTGCTCACCGGTATCCGGCTGAGAAACCAAAAGCGCATCTGTGTCTACACCAAGTGCTTTGGCATATTCAGGATCAAGCGCGTGCTCGGCGTCGATGAAGGCGGCGATGCCACCGTTGCGCTGAGCATTAGCAATTGCGTGCAGTGCCACAGTAGTTTTACCGGAAGATTCTGGGCCGTAAACCTCAATGATTCGACCTCTTGGTAGTCCGCCAATTCCTAGAGCAACATCCAGGGCAATGGAACCGGTTTGAATTACTTCAACCGGAGCACGCTCGTCTGAGCCGAGGCGCATAATGGCACCCTTACCGAATTGACGGTCAATTTGAGCTAGCGCGGTGTCTAGCGCTTTTTCGCGATCTGATGGAGATGGCATTTTGTCCTCTGCTTTCTATTTCTCTAGTTATTGCTGACCGTATTCGAGGCAGTCGACTTTCGACCCTCGGTCATGCAGGTTGTTGATAAATGCCATCAACTCCCTGCTGTTCATAACCTAGCAGCATTCGAACAAGATTTCGATAGTTAGTTTTAGCGGCGTGTCGTTTTTTCGGTGTTTTGTTCAGTCTAATTTTGGCTTTTTTGGCTGTGGTTTGCCAGCCCAGCGCTCCTTTGGAACGCCATTTGCCTCACATAAGGCCAACCAGACCAGCTTTGGGTTCTCCCCAGCGGCTAGGGCTGTTGCCGCGGTTTGGTCACCAAGAGAGCTGAGCACCATATCCCTTGAAATTACCTGGGCATAGGCCTCGCCGAATTCATCGGTCATTAGGTTATTGAACTGGCTGAGCTTCATTGGGCTCGGACCACTCTTTTCTAGCGCACTGGCGCTAGCGAGTCGCGGCTAGCTCTGGGTCTGAATCAGCCAGGAATGAGGCTGGGAAGGTGTCTGGGATGTAGCTGGCTAGATCTCCGGCAGCAAAGGCCTGCTCTAGCTTGACCCCTTCAACCATGGCTAGGCGATCGCTAACTTCACGCATAATCACTGAAATTGGCACATCTAGGGCATCGGCCAAGGATGCCAAAATCTCGGAGGAAGCCTCTTTTTGGCCACGCTCAACCTCACTCAGGTAGCCAAGGGCGACTGTGGCCCGTCCTGCTACCTGGCGAAGGGTTTGGCCCTTCTGTAGGCGAAAATCACGAAGGACGTCACCGATTTCTTGACGAACTAGAACCATGATGGCCTCCTATCTTTCTTTAACAGGTAATCTACCCGCTCTTGGTGACAAATCTAAACTCAAGCCCTGAATGTTGCCTGAGTGTTACCTTCAAAGATAACCAGACTAGGGCGCTAGGCATTCCCCGAGGGCCAAAACCGCCCCTTGAACAGTGGCCTCTCGAATCTCCTGGCGGCTACCGGAGAATTCATAGGCGTAGACAGATTCCCCGATTGGGCTGGGTCCAGAAATAGCCACGTAGACCGTTCCCACGCCAATATCACCTTGGGGCTCCGGGCCGGCCACTCCGGTGGTGGCAATTCCAATAACTAGGGACTCATCGGTGTTGGTTTTATTTGCCAACTTGGTTCTAACCCCGGTTGCCATTTGCGCGGCAACCTCTGGATCCACCGCTCCCTGATTTTCTAGTAGTGCCCTGGATACCCCGAGCAGCTCATGCTTTAGATCATTTTGATAGGCAACGATGCCACCGAGTAATACTTTTGATGAACCTGGGACTGATACAAACTCAGCGCAGAGCAGTCCCCCGGTAAGCGACTCAGCGATTGCCAAATGAAAACCACGCTGCTGCAGTTCGCTAAAAACAGTTTCTACGTTCACGTTAGCTAATTACTTTTTTTTGAGAACGGCTAGCGGCAATTACATATTGCGCGCCTGAATAAACCGTCAGTGCGGTGGCCAGATAAATCAGTCCCATCTCAAAAACTAGATACCAGTCACCAAACCAAGCCGTCAGCGGTGAAACCACAAAACCAACCATGATGCCTTGGAAGATTGTCTTTAGTTTTCCGCCCGATGATGCGGCAACCACTTTCTTTCTAACTACCACTAGGCGATAAACGGTGATGCCAAGTTCACGAACCATGATGATTCCGGTGATCCACCAGGAAACCTCACCCAAAATCGAAAGCGTAACAAGCGCGCCACCTAATAGCGCTTTGTCGGCAATTGGATCAAGCAGCTTTCCTAGATTTGTAACCAACCCTCGGCGTCTAGCAATAGCGCCATCAATGCCATCACTAGACATAATGATGATGAAAACCAAAACCGATATCCAACGCATTGGTGATTCTGGATTTGAAAATTCGACCAGAGTCCAAATAAAAAGTGGCACAAAAATAATTCGCGCCATAGTAATAATGTTTGGAAGATTAAAAATTAGCTTGGCCGATTTTTCAATAAGCGAGGATTTTTCAGGCATCAGTTTCGACCAGTCAATTTCCAGGCATCCTCATCGCCGTCTTCGTCATCACCAAATCCAGCGCCGCCACTAATGACTGAGCGATCAACATTTTCTCTTGGCACAAATTCTTCAAAATCACCGGCAGCCAAATTGCTTGCTGGGGCCTGGTCAATTACCTTGGCCGCTGGGGTTTCACCGCGCAGCTGGGCAATTACCGCAGGCAAGTCTTCAGGCTTTACCAAGACCTCGCGGGCCTTCGAGCCCTCGCTAGGCCCAACGATGTTTCTAGATTCCAAAAGATCCATCAGCCTTCCAGCTTTCGCAAAACCAACCCTTAGCTTTCGCTGGAGCATTGAGGTGGAGCCAAACTGAGAACTGATGA
>WLGC01000105.1 GCA_009703465.1 Actinomycetota bacterium
GCCTGCGTGATTTTGAGTCAGGCATATGAGCTACCCGGCCTTGAGGCAAAGCTGTTTGAGCTAACCGAGACTCACTGCGCCAGAAAGCACGGCCTTTGAACTCGGATCGAGGATCGGGCACAGTTTTAGCTCTGGCCGCGGTGGCAATGGCGATTTCGGTATTTGGCGTTAGCCAGATAATTGCTCAAAATCTGCTGATTCAGCAAAGAGTTCAGGTGGTCACCGAGACGATGGCCTTGGCCGCCGCCGATGCTCTCAGGGGGCTAAATTCTGGGTTTCCATGTCCGGTTGCGGCCCAAATTGGCCAAATCAGCTCGGTTGAGCTTGACAGGTGTCGTATTGTCGGATTCGAAGTGTTTATTTCGGCTCACGCCCAGGGGGTGGGTATAGTTCTAAGCGCTAGCGCGCTGGCGGGCCCAAGTTACTAATTGAGCCCTTATAAAGAGGAGTACCACATTGGCAGGTAGCCACAAGCTTGTGATTGTTGAATCGCCTGCAAAAGCTAAGACCATCTCTAAGTACCTAGGTAGTGACTATGAGGTCTTGGCCTCGGTGGGTCATATCCGTGACCTAGTAGAGCCTAAGAATCTACCGGCAGAGAAGAAGGTCGGCTCGCTAAAGAAGTTCTCGATTGACATCGAAAATGACTTTGAGCCTTACTACGCAATTTCGGCAGGTAAAAACAAGACCGTCACTGACCTAAAGAAAGCTCTAGCCGGCGCTGATGAGCTTTTCCTAGCAACGGATGAGGATCGCGAGGGAGAGGCAATCGCCTGGCACCTGCTCCAGGTGCTAAAGCCTAAGGTCCCGGTCAAGCGAATGGTTTTTCACGAGATCACCAAAGAGGCAATCCAGGCAGCCCTGGAGCACACCCGCGATGTAGATAACAACTTAGTTCAAGCCCAGGAAACTCGTCGAGTAGTTGATCGTCTTTACGGCTATGAAATTTCACCAATTCTTTGGCGCAAAATTAACCGCGGACTTAGTGCCGGTCGTGTTCAATCTCCAGCGATGCGCTTGGTGGTTGAACGTGAACGTGAACGCATGGCGTTTGTCTCGGCAAGCTACCACGATGTTGAGGCAACTTTTGATTCTGAGGTTAAAGGTGATCCGCAGTTTGTTGCCAAGCTGCAGAGCATCGACGGCAAGAGAATTGCCACCGGTCAGAATTTTGATGACAAAGGAAAACTAACCGGCGATGTAATTTTGCTTGGTCAAGATCAAGCAGATGCGCTCGCCGAAGCAGCTCGTGCCGGAAGCGCAAACATTGAAGTTGTCTCGGTTGAATCAAAGCCGAGCACTAGACGTCCAGCCGCACCGTTTACAACTTCTACTTTGCAGCAGGAAGCATCGCGCAAACTAAGAATGTCGGCGAAGCAAACCATGGACACCGCTCAAGGTCTATACCAAGAGGGTCACATCACCTACATGAGAACAGATTCACCAACTCTTTCTGTTCAAGCAATCAACGCAGCACGCACACAGGCAAAAGAAATGTTTGGCGCTGAGATGGTGCCGGCTGAGCCAAGAATTTATCAAGGTAAATCTAAAAATGCTCAAGAGGCACACGAAGCGATCCGTCCAGCCGGTGAAAACTTTGTGCACCCCTCAGAGCTATCTCGTGTTCTAAGTGGACGCGCCTACGATCTCTACGATCTAATTTGGAAGCGCACCGTTGCATCGCAAATGATGGATGCAAAGGTATCCACCACCACGGCAAAGATTCAGGTAAAGCCATTAGCTGATGGCTCAATTGCTGAATTTACCGCCTCTGGAACAGTGGTCACCTTTAGGGGCTTTATGGCCGCCTACGAGGAGAGCACCGATGAGCCACGCGAAGATGAGGCCGAGGAGAAAGAGTCCAAGCTGCCTAATCTGGTGGTTGGCCAGAAGCTAAAGGCTATAGAGGTCATTGCCAAAGACCACCAGACTTCACCGCCGCCGCGCTATACAGAAGCATCTCTTGTCAAAGCGCTGGAAGAAGACGGCATTGGCCGTCCTTCAACCTACGCTGCTATTTTGTCGACCATCATCAACAAGGGTTATGTCACAAAGCGCGGTCAAGCACTGGTACCAGCATGGATTGCATTTACCATCACCAGATTCCTGGAAGAAAACTTTGGCAATCTAATCGACTACGCATTTACCGCGCAGATGGAAGAAGATCTAGACAAGATTGCTGCCGGAGAATTAGAGCGCAGCGCTTGGCTTAAGTCCTTCTACTTCGGCGATGATGGAAAACTAATTGGTCTAAAAGCCACAGTTGAAAATCTTGGTGACAGTGACCCGCGCGCAATTAACTCAATCGAAATTAAAGAGGGCGTAACTCTTAGAACTGGTAAGTACGGTCCATACATTGAAATTTTTGGCGACCCAACTGCCGAAGGACACGACGAAAATGGCCGTCGCATCGTCAACATTCCAGAGGGCCTTGCTCCTGATGAATTGACTCCAGAAAAAGCTCAGGAGTTAATCGATGCGCCAATCATTACCGACCGAGTAATAGGAGTAGACCCTGCAACTGGATTTGATATTTTGTTCAAAGACGGCCGCTATGGTCCATATGTATTGCTAGACGATGAGCATGCGCCAAAGCCTAAAACTGCCTCGTTGTTTAAATCAATGAGTCCAGAAACATTTAGCCTGGAAGAAGCAATCAAGCTTCTATCGCTTCCGAGAATCATCGGTAAAGATCCTGAATCTGAAATTGACATCACAGCTCAAAACGGTAAGTTTGGTCCTTACATGTTGAAGGGTAAAGAATCTCGCTCGCTTCAGACCGAGGATCAAATCTTTGATTTGGATTTACCTGGGGCACTAGAGATTTTTGCTCAACCTAAGTACGGCGGTCGCCGAACAGCTGCAACTCCATTGAAGGATTTTGGCGAAGACCCAGCCTCCGGTCTTGCTGTAGTTGCTAAGTCTGGACAGTTTGGTCTTTATGTGACTGACGGTGCAGTGAACGCCACCGTTCCTAAGGATGAAAACCTCGAGGAAATGTCTGCCGATACCGCCTTTGAACTGCTGGCAATCAGGCGTGAGAAACTTGGACTTGAGCCAGGCGAGGCACCAGCAAAAGCTGGCAAGCCTAAGAAGAAGCTGGTTAGCAAAACCAAGGTTGTAAAAGCGGGAACAAGAAAGAAAAAGTAATGACCGGGTTGTTTATCTCCTTTGAGGGAATTGATGGCGTCGGTAAGTCAACCCAAATTGACCTGCTGGTGAAGCATCTAAACAGCCTTGGCCGAAAGACTCTTTGCACCTTGGAGCCCGGTGGCACTGAGCTTGGTGTAGAAATTCGACACCTGTTGCTGCACAGAAAAGGCGAAGTTGCGCCAAGAGCAGAAGCTTTGCTCTATGCAGCAGATCGAGCACACCACGTTGCTACAAAAATTAGACCGGCTCTTGATTCTGGCCAGGATGTAATCGCAGATCGTTATTTGGATTCCTCGGTTGCGTATCAAGGAGCTGGACGCGATCTTGATTCAAATGAGGTTCGAAATCTTTCGCTCTTTGCGGTGCAGAATCTTTTACCTGATCTAACA
>WLGC01000106.1 GCA_009703465.1 Actinomycetota bacterium
AGAGGGTATGACATCAGTAGCGCCAATTCGTTATCGGTGGTGGTCAACAAGAAGTTGCCGCTGAATCCGCTTACCTATCTACCGCGCGGCAAAGTGAAGATCGGCAATGTTTGGGTGACTAAGGCCACCGCCGAGGCCTATCAAAACCTGCGAGCGGCTGTTTCGGCCCAAAAGCTTGGCAATCTCTGCGTAAATAGCGGATTTAGAAGTTTTGAGAGCCAAAAGATCATTCACGCAAGGCAAGTTGCCCGCCTTGGACGCACCGCCGGGGAAAAACTAGCTGCCAGGCCTGGTCACTCCGAGCATCAAACCGGTTTGGCGATAGATATTTCAACAACTGCCCTTGGCTGTCGCATAAGTAACTTTGGCGCCAGCCGGGCATCAAAGTGGATCGCTGAAAACGCTTGGCAGTATGGCTTTATCGTGCGCTATCCAAGTAATACCAAAACTGCTGTGACTGGCTATGTTTGGGAGCCTTGGCACCTTCGATTCGTTGGCATAGATCTTGCTAGCCAAATGCAAGCCGAGAAAATCACCACAATGGAGGAATTCTTTGGCCTGCCAGCGGCGCCAAAGTACTAACCTCTGGTGCACTTGAGCGCTTTACTCGTAACCTTGTCCTATGCCTTCTAAACCAGCAGCTAAGCCGATGAAAAAAACCTATTCCTACCTAGGCCCTATCGGCACCTTTACTGAGCTTGCTTTAGCTCAGGTGGCGGAGGCAAAGGGAGCAAATCTTCGTGCGGTAACCCACGTGCAAGATGCCATTGACGATGTGATTGCCGGTAAGGCATTCAGAGCAATTATTCCGGTAGAAAATTCTGTCGAGGGTGGAGTTAGTGCAACCTCTGATGCACTGGCGATGAATCCAAATATTCGTATCTACGGCGAATACCTAGTGCCAGTAACTTTTGATTTAGTTGCCCGTCCCGGCACCAAACTTGAAGATGTAAAAATCATTGCCACTCACCCGGTTGCCTATGCGCAAACCAGAACTTGGCTTTCTAAAAACATCAAGAAGCACACCCACATGCCAGCCACCTCAACTGCCGCAGCCGCTGCAGAGTTATTGGTTTCTGATTCTGCGGATGCTGCAATTGCAGCACCAACAATTACTAAGCACTACAAGCTAAAAGTATTGGCCAAAAATATTGGCGATAACAAGAATGCACAAACTAGGTTCTTGCAAATTGGTTTAGCCAACAGCACTCCAAAGCAAACCGGTAAAGATAAGACCTCGGTAATTGTTGAACTACCAACTGATCGCCCCGGTGCTCTTCTTGAAATGCTTGAGCAGTTTGCTACTCGCGGTGTGAACCTTTCCAGAATTGAATCAAGACCAATTGGTGATCAGCTTGGTCGCTACCGCTTCAATATTGATATCCAAGGCCACGTTGAAGATGCAGCTGTTGCCGAAGCACTAAAGGGCCTGCACCGTTTTTCTCCAAAGGTTATTTTCCTAGGTTCTTACCCTCGTGCCGATAAGAAGAAATCAGTGCACCAGGGAAATAGCACAAATGCTGCGTTCACTGCTGCTGATAAATGGGTTGCCAAACTTTAGTAGAACTAAAGCCTGAAGGTAATTGCCTTTGGCACAACTTCAAACTGTGCTTCAGTTACTAAGCCAATGGCATCGCCATCAAGTTGCAGATGAACTTCTCGCTCAGGCATCACACGAATTTTTGCACCGGTTAGATTTTCAAGTGTTTTGACGTTTGCTGTGGCATCCATTAGCTGACGACCTATTCTGTTGGGCCGAATGTTTTCGTTAGCAAACGCAACCCGGCCCCAGAAATCAATCCAGTTCCAAAATCGTCTTGGACCAACAGCGGCAACATCAAGTAGGCCATCATCTAATTTGGCATCTGGCATCAGGGAAATATTTCCTGGCAACCAGCCAGCGTTGCCAATCAACAGTGAAACAAGCTTTAGTTTTCTTGGCTCTTTTGAATCAACTGTCACCAGCATTTTTTCAAACAAGGTAGGAAGTGCTCGAAGACCTCCATCGATATAGGCAACCCAACCAATTGCCTTCTTAAGTCTCTTACTGGTGTTCTGCATAATTTTTGCATCTAGGCCAAGACCTGCCATCACCGAGAAATAAAGTTCAGCACGATCACCGTTTGGGTAGATCACCTTGGCTAGCCCAAGATCAATCTGATAGCGATTACCAAGTAGCCCGCGCTTTACGGCAGTGCTGACGTTATTTAGTTCTAGCTTCAGATTTCTAGCCAGCACGTTCCCGGTGCCAGAGGGAATGATGCCAACTGTGACGTTGGTGATTTCCTCGCGGGCTAAAGCGTCAAGTACCTCACGCACTGTTCCATCGCCACCGGCGACAAGGATATGGGTCGCATTTTGAGCAACAGCTCGAAGTGCCTGGAGACCACCGGTTTCTTCCGGGGTGGTGGCAAACCAAAGGGTTGGCTCCCAGGAAAGGGTTCCTAAAGCACTATCGAGGGCAGCCTCGATCTTGACTCTGGATACTCGGCCCGGAAAGTAGATTATGGCAGCGCGCTTGCCCTTACCCCCGTGCACACTCATGCTCCCAGACTAACCCGCTGGGTTTTCCCTGGAAGATGGCAGAGTTTTCAACAGATTTATGCCCTTGACTAGTGGTATCACTTTGGTACCATTATGGTATGGCTATGACACTTAGATTGACTGAAGAACAAGACGCCCAACTGGGGGCGGTCGCAGAATCAATGAACGTATCCAAGCAGCGCGCCGTAGAAATTGCGCTGGATGAGTATCTGGCAAAGCACGACCAAGAGCGAGTTATGAGTGAGGTCATCAACAAAGTGCTTTCTCGCGACGCTGAATTGATGCGCCGCCTTGCTGACTCGTGATTTCTTACCCATTACTTGATGTCGTTGTAACAACCCTTAGGGGATTGGGTTTTCACGTCAGAGACCTCGGGCTTCTAGATTCGGCCTTGGTTAGGGCACAGACAAGGCTCTACGGCCAAGATGCTTACCCAACGCTCCAACTCAAAGCCGCCGCAATGGTTCATTCGGTTATCAATAACCACCCCATGGTGGATGGCAATAAGCGCTCAGCTTGGGTGATTCTCAACTTTTTCTTAGTTCTAAACAACAGGCAATTGCGATCCAGCCAAGATAAAGCCTACGAGTTCATCATGTCGATCGCCGAAAAGCGCATTGAGCTAGAGGAAATCGCTGCCTGGCTCGAAGACCACATGATTCCGCTAATTCCTTAGGTTAACAAGGCAAGGTAACCTAGAGAGGTGATTGACCCAAACCTACTTCGTGAAAACCCTGATGCTATCAAGGCAAGTCAGCGCGCTCGCGGCAACGATGAGGGCTTGGTTGATACCGCTGTGGCAGCAGATGCCAAATGGCGAAAGGCTCTACAAGACTTTGAAGCCCTAAGGGCTGAGCAAAATGCAGCCGCCAAGCTAGTAGGTGCTGCCAGTAAAGAGGAGCGTCCAGCTCTTATTGCTGCCGGACAGG
>WLGC01000107.1 GCA_009703465.1 Actinomycetota bacterium
GACGAGATGGTTGAGGGCGGGCTAACCCGCTTTGTGGCTATTTGGCATACCAATCAACCAGATGGAGTTGGCCCGGTCCGCTCAATTCGTCCAATGGATCCTGACATTCTGAGCCCATTTGGCGGCATTGTTTGCTATTCAGGTGGCCAACTGGTCTTTGTTGAGGCCATGAGACAGGCACCAGTTTTCAATGCCTCTGAAACCACTGAAATGGACAAGGGAACCTTTAGTAGAGCCTCAGATAGAGAGGCTCCACACAATGTGATCGTAAATGTACAAAAATTGGCAAACGACCACCCAGAGCTCACCCCACCGCCAGCACAGTTCAGTTTTGCCAAAGATAACGCCAATTCCTCAGCAGTTTTGAGTGGCATTGGCGTATTGGACTTCACAGTTAAATTCCCTATGGCTAGCGCCAAATGGACCGCCAGTCAGGATGGTAGCCGTTGGCTTAGAACCCAGGACGGCAAACCCCTAAAGGATGCCTTGGATGGCGAACAGGTTTCAGCGACCAATATCGTGGTCATGCAGGTTCGGATAGATCGAAGTTATCTGGGCAAAAAATACGCCAATGTGCCAAAATCCATCATGGTTGATTCAGGTCAAGCCTGGGTCTTTAGCGGTGGAAAGTACCTAGAGGCCAGTTGGTCAAAGGCCTCTGCTACCGCACCAATAGTGCTTACCGATGCCTCAGGTCAAAATGTACAGCTAAATCCCGGAAATACCTGGGTAGAACTGATGCCAATGGCCCCGGAGGGTTCAATTGTTATCAATAAGGCACCGGTTGCCAGCCCAAGTCCTTCACCAACTGCCAAAAACTAGCGCGTGTCGCGCAGCCGCGCATTCTTGTACAAGTAAACTCAAGTTATGCTCAACATCTCAAAACTACGCCTCACCCTAGCTGAAGATGGGGTTCAGGCCACCTCAATTGCCCGGGCCGAGTTGACCACCAGGGTCTCTGAATTCAGAGATCTAGGCGATGATGCCAGACCAATAGTTTTTGGAAGTCACCGCAAACCACAGGCCGTAGTGGTTCCCTATGATCTTTTCACCGCGCTGCTAGATCTTGCCGAAGGTGTCCCACACATCCCTAGGGCAGCCGAGCCAGCCAAGCGAAGTCGGAAAAAGACCAAAGTCAGCGATTCTGCGAAAATTGTACAAAATCTGCCAGAGCTCGAAAAAGAGCACGTTGGGGCCTCAACCCAGGAGCTTTTAGATCAAATTATGTCCAAGTGGAAGCTCTAAACCTTGAGCCCAAAAGCTAGAAAAAAGAACCCTCCGGCATCTCAGCCAAGCACCTACATCGAACCAAAGCGAAAACTCACTTCGCGTGAGAAGACTATCAAGACCGGAGCAATCCTGATTGTGGTCGCTCTGGTGATGTCTTTGCTGGCTGGAGCGCTAAGTTTTGCCCCAACTACCCCCGCTGGGGCAGTTGAAATCAAATCTGTACAGATTATGCAGGAGACTCCAAAACTCATTGATACAGACGGGGATGGGATACCAAACAACGAGGATCCAGACATTGACGGGGATGGAATTGTCAACGGCCTAGATGAGGACATTGATGGCGATGGGGCCGCCAATCTAAGCGACGGCGACCCAGCTGAAACCAATGGTTTTGATGGGCCAAACCCCATAAAACCAGGGCCCGAAACCCTTCCTGATTTGACCCAAAACACCCCAACCACCTGGGCCTTTTTTGGCCTGCTGGCCATGGCTGCATTTGCCACTGGATTTATAGTAAAAAGGCTAATAAATCGGGCAAAAAGAGCCCAAAAAAATACTTAAAAACAACACTCCGAGGTGCCGGAATATCTTCGGTTTATCCCCATAACTACATGGTTGTAATTCAAACCGTTTCTTAACCTATTAACTGTCAAGGTTTCGCCTTGGCATGCCCAAGGGAGGTTTGAAGATGCGGATTTTCGCTCACAGACCTACTCGCGCGCACCTGGGGCTGCGCAATCGAAAAACTGCACGCAAACCTTTCCGCAAGTTTGTATTTGCTTTGCTTTCTGCCGTGTTGCTTGCAACCGGAGCAAACTTTGTGCAGGCACCGGTGGCTATGGCTGCTGTTCAAGAAACCTCAATGGATCGCTACTACGACACTGGAAGCTTCTCTTGGGCTCACAACCAAGGACTTGAAGATTTTGATCAAGAAGCTTTCACGATAACCAACAATTCGACGGTTCAGTTCTGGATTAATATCCCCGCTTCACTCTCAAGATCCTTTCTGTCTCTTGCGGGTAGGGAAAATAGTTGGGTTTTTAGTCAGCTCGATAATGGAAATTTCGGCTGGGCATATTGGGGGCCGAACGGCGCTTGGGCTTGGATTGACTCTGGCGTTCAAATGAGACACAGCCAGTGGATGCACGTGGCGGTAAGAAACTCTGGCAGAACCACAACATTATTTTTTGACGGTGTTGCAGTCTCTAGCGGAGACACTTGGTTCAACGCATCTGACAAAAACTTCACCGGCGCACCGACAGATAGCAATGCCCCATTCGCAATCGGAGGGCGCACTGCTTTGCGTGACAACAACTTCCTCTACAATCACAGTCGCAATGCAGGATTCTGGATTGATGAATTTAAAATCTACAAGAGTGACCGCTCTGCAAATCTTCTGAGCGATATGCACAACAGAGCTGACGTTAATGACGCAGCCCTATCGGTTTACTACGACTTCAATGAAATCGGCGCAACCATCAAGAATCAAAAATCAATGGCGTCAAATACAAGTGACATAAGAATTAATAACTTTGAGGGCAATGCCGTAAACCGCAAAGACGTCAAGACTGTGACTCGACCGGCAACGCGCCAAGGAAAAACCGTTGTTACATTTCCAAGAAGTTACATAACCAAAGAAAATGGCTGGGTTGTTCCAACGGGCTTAGGTCAAGTTGAAGTACTGCAGGTTGCCGGTGGTGGTGCCGGTGGTACGAGACACGCAGGTGGTGGTGCAGCCGGTGCCTATAACTATCGCCCCACAGTGAACGTGGTTCCTGGCCAGACTCTCAAGGTTCAGGTTGGCCAGGGTGGTATTGCAACTCGCTGGTACACCTTCAATTCCGTCGGCGGTAACGGCCAAGACAGTTTCTTTGGAAGCAATCGAACCATTGGCGGTAGCGGAAGTGGTCAAGGAAGCGGCGCATCCAGTGCCACCTTTAGCGGCGGCAGTGGTTCAAGCGGAACAATTAACTTCAACTACACCGGTGGTGGTGGAGCTGGAGCCGGTGGTGCGGGAGGCAACTCTTCACCTGCTGGTTCAACCACAGCCAGAGCAAATGCTGGAGCTGGTGGTCGAGGAATTGCTTCAACAATAACTGGCGCATCGGTTTGTTATGCAGCCGGTGGTGGTGGTTCTGTTCACTGGGATGGCGGAAGTGCCGGTGCTGGCGGATCTTGCCCAGAAACAAATACAACTGTTGGTGGTGCAGGTGGAAAAGGTCGCGTACTTCCAAATACTAC
>WLGC01000108.1 GCA_009703465.1 Actinomycetota bacterium
AACTGGGGTGCCCGGTTTCCAAGACTCTTTAATGCCACCAGCTCCATTGGTCAGGATCATGGCCTTGACTCCGGTAGCCGCTGCTGTTCGCACTCCGTGAGCAACTCGTCTAACGCCGTGTCCCTCGTAGTAGTGAGTTCTGGCACCCAGCACTAGGGCAAATTTTCCACTTGGAAGTTTGATGGATCGAATTGTCGCGACATGTCCCTGAACTTTAGGAGCAGAGAAGCCAACCACATCGGTGGCGCTAATCGTGGCCACTGTTTCGCCAATTAGATCTGCAGCCTTTGCCCAGCCAGAGCCGAGGGTGAGAGCAATGTCATGCTTTGGAATACCAGTTAGTTTTGCGATTGATTCTGCCGCCAGTTTGGCAATGTCAAAAGGGCTGGAAGCCGGGTTATCTAGGGGATTATTACTAACGCTGTTCATGCTTCGAGTCTACGACTGGCAGAATGGGGTAAGTGAGTAAAACTGAAATCAAAAAGCACCACATTGTAATAATTGGTGCTGGGCCTGGTGGGTACGAGGCAGCTCTTGCCGGTATTCAGCTGGGGGCAGAAGTCACCCTAATTGAGCGCTCCGGAGTTGGTGGCGCTGCGGTACTCACCGATGTTGTGCCCTCAAAAACTTTGATTGCGACCGCTGAAGCGGCAGCGCGAGTTTCCCATGCTGAAAGCCTGGGAGTTTATTTCTCGCTAGATGGCAAAAAGATAAAGCCAAAAACTGAAATTGATCTAGGTCTGCTGAATGATCGCCTAATGGTTTTGGCTGAATCTCAGTCTGAGGACATGAGAGATAACTTGATTGAGGCCGGCGTGCGAGTGATTCAAGGCACAGGGCGCCTTGATGGAAATCACACAGTTGTAGTTGATGCCATTGAAGATGGAAAATCAGAGAGACTCGAAGCAAAAACCATAATCATTGCTGTCGGTGGACACCCGCGACAACTTGCCACGGCTAAACCTGATGGCAAAAGAATTCTTGATTGGACTCAGCTCTATAACCTCGAGGAAGTCCCCTCTCACATGATTGTTGTTGGTTCCGGTGTTACCGGTGCTGAATTTGCCTCCGCCTACCGGGGGTTAGGTTCAGAGGTGACACTAGTTTCAAGTCGTGACACTGTTTTACCTGGCAATGACCCCGATGCCGCTGCGTTACTAGAGGAAGTATTTCGCAACAACGGAATTAAAGTGATGGCTAAATCTCGAGCCGAGAAAGTTGTCAACCTAGGAGATCAGGTAGAGGTGACCCTCTCTAACGGACAGGTGATCCATGGCTCGCACGCTCTAATGGCGGTTGGTTCTATTCCAAATACCGCAGGTCTTGGTCTTGAAGAAGCTGGCGTGGCCCTAACTGAATCTGGTCACATACAGGTGAACAAAGTTGCTAGAACTTCTAGAGCAAACGTTTACGCGGTAGGCGATTGCAGTACGTTTCTTCCGCTTGCTTCAGTAAGTGCAATGCAGGGTCGCACCGCGGTATTTCACACCATGGGTGATGTTGCTACTCCGACTGAGGTTCGAAACGTTGCATCAAACATTTTTACCGCTCCAGAAATTGCATCAGTTGGATGGATGGAGCAGGACATCAAGGACGGCAAAGTAAATGGGTTTGTGGAGAAGATTGACTTAGCCAGCAATCCAAGGGCCAAGATGCAGGGTATTGATGTTGGTTTTATAAAACTGATTTGTTCAACGGGTGGAACTGTCATCGGCGGCGTGATTGTGGCACCACGGGCCTCTGATTTGATTTACTCAATCGCCATAGCCATCGAAAACAGACTGACCGTAGATGAGGTAGCCAGAACCTTTACTGTCTATCCGTCGATGAGTGAATCAATCAGCAACGCTGCTAGAGCACTGCATCAGCCAAACAACTAGGAAATTTCTAGCAGGGCTGTTCCAGCGGCAACGGTTGTGCCAACTTCAGCCGAAATAGAAGCAATGGTTCCGCTCTTATGGGCCATGATCGGCTGCTCCATTTTCATAGCTTCAAGTACCAGTACCAGATCACCTTCTTGAACCGCTTCACCAACGGCTACGGCAATTTTCACCACGGTTGATTGCATTGGAGCCTTGATTAGATTGCCGGATCCGGCCCCGGCTGAAGCGTGCGAGTGGCTCTTTCTTTTTGGAGCGTGGCTTGGTGCAGCCCCGCGCCCACCAGAGAGAAGTCTCTTTGGCAGCGAAACCTCGATGCGTTTTCCGCCAACCTCAACTACAAGGTTGTTGCGTTCGGCAGGTTCACTTTGTGCTTCAGTCAGGCCAGTCCAGGCTGGAATGTCATTTACCCATTCGGTTTCAATCCACTGCGTGTAGATTCCAAAACTATTAGTTTCCTTATTGCCAATAAAAGCTGGCTCCAAAACTATTTTGCGGTGAAATGGAATTACCGTTGGCAGTCCGGCAACCTCAAGCTCAGAGAGAGCACGAACCGATCGGGCTAAAGCTTCCTCGCGAGTTGCACCGGTAACAATAAGTTTTGCAATCATGGAGTCAAATGCACCAGAGATCTCATCTCCTGATTCCACTCCGGTGTCGACTCGAACTCCTGGACCAGAAGGTGCCTTAAAAACATGAACTGAACCAGGAGCTGGCATAAAGTTTCTGCCGGCATCCTCACCGTTAATTCGAAACTCAAAAGAGTGACCCTTGATTTCCGGATCGGCATAATCCAATCGGCCACCCTCGGCTAAGCGAAATTGCTCACGCACTAAATCAATACCGGTTACCTCTTCGGAAACCGGGTGCTCAACCTGAAGTCTGGTGTTTACCTCGAGGAACGAAATAGTGCCATCTTGAGCAATTAGGAATTCACAGGTGGCCGCACCCTGGTAGCCAACCTCTTTGAGGATTGCCTTTGATGAAGAGTAAAGTCTTTCAATCTGTGCAGCAGTGAGGAAAGGTGCTGGTGCCTCTTCGACAAGTTTTTGATGTCTGCGCTGCAGTGAGCAATCGCGGGTTGAGACAACAACTACATTTCCGTAGGCATCGGCTAGACACTGAGTTTCAACGTGGCGCGGTTTTTCTAAGAACTTTTCTACGAAGCATTCGCCGCGACCAAAAGAAGCAATCGCCTCTCTGGTTGCTGAGTCAAAAAGTTCGGCTACCTCTGATTCTTGGTAGGCAACTTTGATGCCGCGGCCACCGCCACCAAAAGCTGCTTTGATAGCAACCGGTAGTCCATGCTGCTTTACAAATTCCAAAACTTCTTCGGCCCCAGAAACTGGGTTTAGGGTTCCAGGTGCCAACGGAGCACCGGCTCTTTCGGCAACGTGTCGAGCTGAAACTTTGTCGCCGAGTTGCTCAATTGCCGCAGGAGATGGACCAATCCAAGTCAAGCCTGCCGAAATAACGGCCTGAGCAAAACCGGCATTCTCGGCTAAAAATCCATAACCCGGGTGAATTGCATCAGCTCCAGATTTTTTGGCAGCGGCCAAAATCTTTTCAACCACCAGATAGGTCTCAGG
>WLGC01000109.1 GCA_009703465.1 Actinomycetota bacterium
AAGCGCAAGATTATTGGCCGTGAATTTATTCGCACCTTTGAAGAGGCTCAGGCTCAGCTAATTGCTGAAGCTAAAGCCGATAATCGCCCAATCAAGTTCTTGGTTCAAGGAACCCTTTATCCAGATGTAGTTGAGTCTGGTGGCGGTGCCACAGCTGGAATCAAGAGTCACCACAACGTAGGCGGTTTGCCAGAGGATCTGCAGTTTGAGCTAGTTGAGCCACTAAGAACACTGTTCAAAGATGAGGTTCGAGCAATTGGTGCTGAGCTTTGATTGCCGGCTGAGATTGTTCAGCGACAGCCTTTCCCAGGTCCCGGCCTTGGCATTCGCATCGTTGGCGAAGTAACTAAAGAGCGCCTGGATCTGCTTCGCAAAGCAGATGCCATTGTCCGCCATGAACTTTCTGCCGCAGGTCTTGATCTAGATATTTGGCAGTGCCCAGTTGTATTGCTAGCTGATGTTCGCTCGGTTGGCGTGCAGGGTGATGGCCGCACCTACGGCCATCCAATTGTGCTTAGACCGGTTTCATCGGAAGACGCCATGACCGCTGACTGGACGAGACTGCCTTATGATTTGCTCGCCAAGATTTCCAATCGCATCACCAATGAGGTTGAGGGCGTAAACCGAGTCGTACTTGATGTGACTTCTAAACCGCCGGGCACAATCGAATGGGAGTAAAAGTTTTTGGTCACCGCGGTGCATCCGGATATCGACCAGAGAATTCTTTAGAGGCATTTGAATTAGCTTTTGCGCAGGGCGCAGACGGCATTGAGTGTGACATTGTGCCAACACTTGACGGTGAACTAATTCTTCGTCACGAAAGTGAACTTTCTGAAACCACCGATATCGCGGATCACCCAGAGTTTGCTGATCGTCGTAAGAGCGTCTTGATGTATGAGCGCTGGCCGGTATCAGGTTGGTTCAGCGAGGATTTCACGCTGGCCGAACTAAAGACACTGCGCATCAAAGAGCGCCTCCCGGAACTAAGGCCAGGAAGTGCAAAATTTGACGGTAAGTTCCAAATTCCAACAGTGCAGGAATTACTAAGTGCCCCTTGGGCTATTGGGCAAAAACTGATTCTTGAAGTAAAGCACGGCTTGCATTTCAAAAATTTGGGTTTTGACATCGTCTCCAAATTAGCCAGTTTGATAAAGGAGCACGAGAGCCAGGGGCATGGCACAGTTTTTGTTTTCGAGAGCTTCAATCTAGAGGTAGTAACCCAGATGAAGCAGCAAATTGGTGGCGACAGTAAGTACGTTTTTCTGGTTGATACCTGGGGTATGCCAACTGATAAAACCATGGCTGAATTCATGGGCGATGTGGCTAGCAAGGTAGATGGAATCAGTTTCAACTACACACTGCTAACCCCAGAGATGATTGCACTAGCTAGAAAGCACCAGATGAGAATCTACAACTGGACAGCCCGCGCCGAAGATGCCGAATTTAGCGTGCAAGAGCACTTCATGAAATTTATTGATCAGCAACCAGACGGCATTTTCACAGATCAACCAGATCTACTGGTGGAGCTTGTCGCATCCCTGGATTAGGCTGACCCAACCATGAGTGAGCTAAGCCCGCTGCCGGCCGGAGCAGAATCCTTTCTAGTCGAAGGGCTAAACCCGCAGCAGCGTGAGGCAGTTGAATACCGCGGTCCTGGGCTTCTAATTGTGGCCGGTGCTGGCTCTGGAAAAACCCGAGTGCTAACGCATCGCATTGCTCACCTATTGGCAACAAAGGATTCTTGGCCATCACAGATTTTGGCTATTACCTTCACCAATAAAGCCGCTGCTGAAATGCGTGAGAGAGTAAAAGCACTGCTTGGCGAAGCAGCTGATGGAATGTGGATTAAGACTTTTCACTCGGCTTGCGTTCTGATTCTTCGCCGCGAAAGTGAAAAGCTTGGCCACGACTCCAACTTCACTATCTACGACTCAGGTGATACCAGAGCCATCCTCAAGCGTCTAATTAAAGAGCTTGGTGCCGATGTTCACAAACTAACTCCGGCTGGAGTTGGTGCGGCAATTTCGAATGCTAAAAACGAACTTGCCGATGCCGAATCTTTTGCTAGAAATGCCGATCAAAATGATCCAGTAGCCAGGATGATCTCAGAGATTTTCACCCGCTACCAATACGAGCTTCGCAAAAACAATGCTTTTGACTTTGATGATCTAATCGGTGAGACAGTTCACCTGTTTCGGGCATTTCCTGAAGTTTTGGCTCAGTACCAGCAAAAATTCAAACACATTCTGGTTGATGAATATCAAGACACCAATCATGCCCAGTATGCGCTGATTCGCGAGTTGGCTCAAAAAGCTTCCTTGACTGTGGTTGGTGACTCAGATCAATCAATCTATGCATTTCGCGGGGCTGACATTAGAAACATCACTGAGTTTGAAAAAGACTTTCCGGGAGCAAAAACTATTCTGCTTGAACAGAATTACCGCTCCACGCAGAACATTCTTTCGGCAGCAAATGCCGTAATTTCAAACAACTTTGACCGACCAAGTAAAAACCTTTGGACCGCGGCAGGTGACGGCGAAAAAATTGTCGGCTACACCGGATACTCCGCTCACGATGAAGCACAATTCATCGCCGATGAAATAAATAAGATCCACGCTAAGAGCCAGGGTGATGACGCCATTGCCTATCGAGACATTGCGGTTTTTTATCGGACCAACTCGCAGACCCGTGCGCTGGAAGATATCTTTATCCGCTCAGCTATTCCTTATCGCGTAGTTGGCGGCACTAAGTTCTATGAGCGTCAAGAAATCAAAGATGCCATGGCCTATCTAGTTGCCATTGCCAATACTCGTGACGATCTTGCTACTAGGCGCATACTGAACGTGCCAAAGCGCGGCATCGGTGATGCCAGCGAAACCCAGATTGCAAACTACGCCGAGAGGAACGGGCTTTCTGTTCGGCAGGTGCTCTCTAATGTTGCTGATCTTGGCTTTGGGCCAAAGGTAGCCACCGCAATTAGGCAGCTGGCCGAACTCATGGACAATCTTGAAGCCATGATTCCAAATGAAAACGTAGATGTAATTTTGCGCTCGGTTTTGGATCGCTCGGGTCTTTTGGAATCGCTACGCAATAGTAAAGATCCTCAGGATGAAGCCAGAGTCGAAAACCTTGAAGAATTAGTTTCAGTTGCTCGAGAGTTTCAAAGAAATAATCCAGAGGGCAGGCTGCCAGATTTCTTAAATGAAGTTGCTCTAGTTGCGGCCGCCGACGATCTTGATGATGAATCAGGAACTGTTTCGCTAATGACCCTGCACACCGCAAAGGGCCTTGAATACGAAGCAGTTTTTCTAACTGGAATCGAGGAGGGGCTACTGCCACATCGAATGAGCTTTGTAACTCCTGGTGGTATGGCCGAGGAGCGCAGG
>WLGC01000011.1 GCA_009703465.1 Actinomycetota bacterium
GAGACGTGCAAAAAGGTCCCGATCTGTTTCAAATGTGACTAGATCTCTGGCGTTGACTCCGATTAACCGAGCACCAAGACCAGCGGCAATCTTCAGTTCATCTCTTGAATGCGTTTCAAAGAAAGGGGTCATGCCTAATTCAACAGCGAAGGTACTGAGTGTGGAAAGAGCAGACTCTGGAAGCCCTGCGACTATTAGGAGAATAATGTCGGCCCCGTATGCTCGCGCTTCGAGGATTTGGTGCTGGGTCGAAATAAAATCTTTACGCAACAGAGGCAAAGAAACCGCTTGCCTTACGGCTGCTAGATCACCCAAGGATCCTTTGAACTTTCGCTGCTCAGTCAGCACACTTATTGCACTTGCTCCACCGTCTTGATAGATAACTGCAAGGCTTTCGGGGTTAGCTATCTCGGCCAGAGTTCCCTTGCTCGGAGAGGCGCGTTTGATTTCAGCGATGATTTTTATCTGGTCACTAGGCGCAAGTTCGGCAAGCGCATTAATTGCGGGCTTGGAATCCGATGCTTTTTTCTCTAGGTCTTTCATTGAAAGAGTTTCTAGTCTTTCTTCCGCATCAGCTCTAGAGCCAGCAAAAAGATCAGCTAGCACTAGTGCGAGTTCTTAGACTTCGAGCCGTTTACGCCGTAGCCGGAACGTTTTAGAAACAGCCCAACCGGAAGAGATAGAACCGCCAAAACAGCGCTTGCCCAAACAATCGCAGCTTGATCAAACCAGAACGCCAGCGTACCGATTGCTGTGGCGACCATGATTATTGAGACAGTTACCCACGAGGCTATTGAATCACCGTGGCCTGGATCTCTTCCATCGTTTGACATTATGCTCCTCTCGACTGGCTCTATCCTATCAAGACAAAGAGCACTAACCCTGATTGTCCCAGAGGGAAATTGAGTCTTTCTGAGTACCCTTAGGTGCAGATGCCCGCTTTGACTTCTTCTGCTTTGATTCCTCTACCCGACATCTTTCAACAGTAATAATCAATGCGGTCACAATCATCAATCCAAAAAGAGCTCCGGAGATTAGTGCCATGCTGAGAAAAGTCACGTCTATCTGATTTTCTATCGCTGACCCAGTAACTCCAGTCGCTTTCTCGAGGCTCGCGGTTATGCCTGAAATATCCTGGCTTGAAAAATCAATGGACCAAAGAGTCAACAAAACGGCTGCCGCAGCTAATGTAATTATCGATCCAAAGCCACGAAGTTTTCCCTGAGTAATGGATACAAACAATAGACCAGCTAGATAGACCAAGATCAGCGGTAGAACGTACCCGAAGGATTCAAAGCCTGTGAAGTACCTGTCCTTCTCTTGACCAGCAACATTTTCGAGGGAAACTTGCAGCCAGTTTGCTCCAGCCGCAATCAAAGCGAGAGCGCCAAGTAGAAAACCCACGCTTAGCAATCTTCTCGTTTGCCTAAGCCCAAGTCCTATTGATTTTGTTTTTCTTGAGTTAGTCAACTCGTCTCACCATCGCATTGGCCGCGGCAATTGCACGAAGTGGTGCACTAGCTTTGTCGATAGTCTCCTGATGCTCGCTGGCTGGAATTGAATCCAGCACGATACCAGCTCCAGCTTGAACGTGAGCTTGATTGCCTCTAATGAATGCCGTTCTAATCGCAATCGCTAAATCTGCGTTTCCAGCGAAATCGAAGTAGCCAACAACTCCTCCGAAGATCCCACGATTACTTTGCTCTAGCTCATCAATAATCTCCAGAGCACGTGGCTTTGGCGCACCGGAGAGCGTGCCGGCAGGGAAAGTTGCTTTGAATACATCAACAGGAGAAACGCCTTGAGAAACTAATCCTTCAACCGTAGAAACCAGATGCATAATGTGACTGAACTTATGTACGGCCATGAACTCAGTCACTGTAACGCTCTCTGGCTCACAAACCTTAAGTAGATCATTTCGAGCTAAATCAACCAGCATCAGGTGTTCAGATTTTTCCTTTGCGTCTAATTGCAGTGATTTTTCAAGCTCTGCATCTTTTTCTGCATCAGCCCCACGCGGTCTCGAGCCAGCGATTGGGTGAGTTACTGCACGTCCATCAACAACAGACACTAACGCCTCCGGAGATGAACCGACCACTGAATACGCGCCTACTGAATCAATAAAATTAAGCAAATACATGTAAGGACTTGGATTAAGTGCTCGAAGCACCCGATAGATGTCGAGCGCGCTTGCTTTTACCTCAATGTCAAAACGCTTAGAAATAACTACTTGAAAGACATCGCCAGTCCTTACGTATTTTTTTGCGGACTCAACAGCTTGTAGATAGTCAGTTTCAGAAACAGAGTGATCGAAGTCGAATTCTTGTTTTGTATCCAAATCCGAAATCATTGCCTCACTTGGCTTCAGCAGACCCTTCCGCATTCGGTCGATACGCTGGCAGGCACTTTGATATTCATCATCCAGGTTGACTACGTCATCAATGTAAATGTTTGATATCAGAAGCAATGATCCGGATTCGTGATCTAGCACGACTAGGTCCTGAAGCATCACCAGAGCCAAGACCGGCGACTCAAAATCTTTTGACGAAGGAGCTTCTAAAGATTCAATCTCTCTAATCAAATCCCAGCCCATCACTCCAACAAGACCACTGGTCAACGGCGGGAGTCCTACTAATGGATCGCTGTTCCAGGACGCTTGAATCGCTGCTACTGCATCGAGTGTTCGGCTAGGAAGAATCTCGCTGCTATTCGCGAGAGGAGATTTACCTTCGGCACTTACCCATTTAACTTCGCTACCGGTCTCCTGGACCAACGCGCCACGATTTGAAACACCTATGAAGCTATATCTTGCCCATACGCCTTGCTGCGCTGATTCCAGCAGAAAACTGCCGGGTAGATTAGCGGCAAGTTTCTCGAATACCGATAACGGCGTTTCTGAGCCAGAAAAAAGCGTCTCAACTAATGGAATCACTCTCCGGCTAGAAGAAAGAGCTTTAGCTTCGTTTAGGCTGATTTGAACTTTAGCCATTGCTACTTATTCCTGCACTGATTGAGCCGGTATCGAAACAGGAATCAGAATTGGTGTGGCAAGCGGGGCCAGACTCGATTACTTTAACCAGCAGGCAGTCGTTGTCGCAGTCGACTTCTATCGATTGAATCACCTGTATGTTTCCAGAGGTCTCGCCTTTGCGCCAAATTGACGATCTAGACCTTGAGTAGAAAACTGTCTTGCCAGATTCAATTGAGAGGGCAATTGATTCCGCATTCATCCATGCCATCATCAAGACGCGATTTGTGGTGAAGCTCTGCACTATTGCTGGAATGAGCCCGTGCTCGTCGAAGTTGAGCTCTGCAACTTTCAGTGATTTAGCTGACATGCTTACCTCGTCTCGTACCCAACTGATTTTAACTCACCTTTGGCCTCGGCGATAGTTATTGAATTATCGTGAAAGATAGAAGCTGCCAGAATCGCATCAGCACCACACTCTGCCGCGGTGACAAAATCTGCAGCTGAACCGGCTCCACCCGAAGCGATCATTGGGATGCTAGAAATTTCTCTTACAGCAGACAGCATTGCTACGTCAAAACCGCTCAGTGTTCCGTCAGCATCAATGCTGTTTACCAGCAACTCCCCTGCGCCGAGCTGAATCACTTCATGGATCCACTCAAGAGCATCTAAATTCGTTTCCACTCGTCCACCATGGGAAGTCACCACAAAACCTGAGTCAGTCTGCTTGGAACGCTTTAGATCCAGGGATACAACCAGCACTTGGTTTCCAAATTTTTCCGCAATCTCTGCTAAAAGCTTCGGGTTAGATATCCCGGCGGAACCGATGCTCACTTTGTCCGCGCCCGCGGACAAGAGGTTGGAAACATCTAACGTCGATCTAATTCCGCCGCCAACAGTAAGTGGTATAAACACGTTCTCAGCGCAGCGAGAGACCAGCTCATACATAGTGTCGCGGTTATCTATCGTTGCGTTAACATCAAGGAACGTGACCTCGTCGGCTCCGTCGCGATAGTACTTAGTTGCCAGTTCAACAGGGTCTCCAACATTGCGAAGGTTCTGAAAATTTACACCTTTGACAACGAGTCCATCAGCTACATCTAAACAAGGGATAACCCTCACGGATAAAGTCACTAAATTCTCGCCGCGTGTATTGATGAGACCAGAATTGCTCTTGCACCAAGTGCATAGAGATCATCCATCCTGGCGTTCATTTCAGTGGCCTTTACTAGGGCCCTGATTGCAACCCACTCGGAATCTTGAAGTGGAGAAATTGTTGGCGACTCAATCCCCGGTGTGATCTTTGAAGCACGCTCAATTAGTGAAACCGGGCAGTCGTAATCAAAAATGACATACTCTCTAGCAACCAAGACTCCCTGCATGCGGTGCAGAAGCTGAAGGTGCTCCTGGTCAACTTTTGGCGAGACGATGAGATGAGCGGAGCTTTCAAGAATAACTGGACCGAATATTTCCAACCCGGCCTGACGAAGGGTGTTACCGCTAGAAACAACATCAGCCACGGCATCAGCTACCCCAAGCTGCACGGCCACTTCGACAGCGCCGTCTAGTTGAATGATTGTTGCAGAGATGCCATCTTTCCTCAGGAAATCTTCAACGAGATTCGGATAGGCCGTGGCTACTCTTTTTCCAGCTAGATCTGCTACCGATTTGAACGTGCCCTTAGGGCCTGCAAATCGAAACGTTGATTCCCCGAAATCAAGGCTAGAAACCGAAAGCGCGCTGGATCGACTATCAAGCAATAGATCTAAACCGGTAAAGCCAACGTCTAACGAGCCAGAGCCAACATAGGTTGCAATGTCTCTTGGGCGAAGATAGAAGAATTCAATGTCGTGCTTTTGGTCAACAATGTGCAAGTCTTTGGTGTCTCGCCTGACTGCGTAGCCAGCTTCCTTGAGCATGAGAATAGCTGAGTCCGAGAGAACCCCCTTGTTTGGTACTGCAACCCTTAGCATCTTGTTTCTATCCTTACTTCTACAAATTCTTTTCTAGGTCCTCAAGCGTGATGTTCAGTTTGATCATAAGAACCTGAAGGTGATAAATCAGTTGGGATATCTCCTCAGCTGCTCTTTCTTTACCTTCGTGCTCGGCGGCCATCCAGACCTCCGCAGCCTCTTCAACGATTTTCTTACCAATACTGTGAGTTCCGGCCTCGAGCCAGGCCACGGTCTGAGAGTTTGGGTCCATTGTTAGAGACTTGGCTTCTAATTCAGCGAATAATTCCTCGAACTTCTTCATAGGTCAAGGTTACCCTTTGATGGTTTTGAAAACGAAGACTATCTAGGACTTTGCTTGATGTTCAGCTAGACCGGTAGCAGCGGACCTTCTTAGATCCGCAATCGTCGACGCTCGATCGTGACTTGAGAAGACGGCGCTACCAGCCACAAAGGTGTCGGCACCGAAGCTTGCCACGCGCTGAATATTCGAGGCGTTGATACCGCCATCAACCTGCAACCAGGTTGGAAGTTCTGCCGCTGCTATTGCTTCTCTTGCCCTTTTAACTTTCTTCAGGGTGGTCTCAATCAGGGATTGACCACCAAAACCTGGTTCAACCGTCATGATTAGAAGTTGATCAATTTCATCTAGGTGCTCAAGGTAAGGCTCCAAGGCGGTTCCGGGCTTAATTGCCACGCCTGCACGACTCCCGGAGTCTCTAATTCTCCTTGCCAAGGTGAGGTAATCAGCTGATGCCTCTGCATGGAAAGTGACGGAATGAACTCCCATTTGAACGTAGTCCATAGCCCAGTTGTCCACATTTGAAATCATCAAATGGACATCTAGCCCGACAGGACTTACTTCCTGAAGCCTCTGAACCATCTGGGTACCAAAAGTGAGGTTTGGGACGAAATGGTTATCCATAACATCAACATGAATGAAGTCACTATTTGCGATGGTTCCGAGTTCGCTTTCGAGATTGACAAAATCCGCAGCAAGAATACTTGGGTTGATTCGCACTTCCATGCCACTAGCCTACTGATTTGCGCAACAGAGCTAGAAACATTGCGTCAGTCTGGTGCAGGTGTGGCCAAAGTTGACTAGTTGAACGCGTCGAGTTTAGAGCTAGGTTTGGATTTATTGCCTTCAAAACATTATTTGAATCAATGAGCTCGACGCCAGGAAGCCGCTTTAATGCCCAATCGACAATCGCGTTGGTCTCAGCTACATGCGGCGAACAGGTAACGTATGCAATAACGCCGCCTGGCTTTAGATAGGTCCATGCACTTTCAAGTAGCTGTTCCTGCAACCTAGTAAGTTCGGAAACGTCGGAGACTTTTTTCCTCCAACGCGCTTCTGGTCTGCGCCTTAGGGCACCCAAGCCCGTGCAGGGAGCGTCTAATAGGATGCGGTCATAAGCAGCCTGGTGATGTGATGGAAGATCGCGTCCATCCTGAACCTCAACGGCAATAGCAGTATTCACCGGTGCTAGGGCTTGACGAGCCAATTTTGCCCGATGCTCAGAGACCTCGTTGCAAACTAACTGCGCTGAGTGCATCTTTGCCTCTGCAGCAAGTAACACCGCTTTCCCTCCTGGACCCGCGCATAAGTCCAGCCACATTTCATTTTCTTGAATCTCGGTTGCGGCAATAAGCGCAAGAGTGACCAATTGTGAACCTTGGTCCTGGACTCTTACCCGTCCCTCGCGAAATGCTTTCAGATTATTCGGGTCGCCAGAATCCAAAAGAGCACCTATCGGACTTGATGGCCCAATTGGGAGGTCCTCAAAGTCTTGTTCAAATGCGAGTCCAGGAAGAGCCACAAGACTTACTAAGGGAGCTATGTTGTCGGCCAAAAGTAGATCTCTTAAATCATCACCCCGACCGTCAAGCGTCAGTGCTTGACTAAGGGCTTTTACTATCCAAACAGGATGTGAGAACTCAATTGCAAGTCGCACTTGAACATCGTCGATTCGTTGCAGTATTTCATCTAGCCAGTGCTGCCTTGATTTTTCACTAATCCTTCTTAAAACACCGTTGACAAAACCTGCAGAACCTCGGCTTACTTTCTGTTTGGCCAATTCCACAGTCTCATCCAGAGCGGCGTGAGCCGGGATGCGCATCCCCAAAAGTTGATGGGCTCCAAGTCTAAGAACCAAAAGTGTGCTGGTGTCGATGTCGCTCGTATTGCGCTTAGCGCAAATCTCGATGATGCAGTCATAGAAAAACTGCCATCTAAGGGTGCCAAATGCTAGCTCCTGGGCTAAAGCTATATCTCTTTGATCAAGGCGGGAGGAACTAAGTAGCTTGGGTAGCAAAAGATTTGCGTAAGCGCCATCAAATTCAACGGCATTATGCAAATCTAGAGCAATAGTTCTAGCCGATTGCCGCATCGGTGAGCTACTCAAATCCCAGACCATGCGGAGCCTTGAAACCACGAATCCAATCCATGGCTGACATGACGTTCTTACCTGCAGGCTGAACTTCCAGAATCTTTAGACGGCTTCCGGCGCCACATTCAACGAATACCGCACCATCAGCGACAGTTACTCTGCCGGCTACCGCTATTTCTTGGTTCTCTGATTCAGCTTGCACCGCGGAGATAATTCTTAGAGAAGTTCCATTAACATCAGTCCACGCCATAGGTTCTGGATTCATAGCGCAAATCAAGGACTCGATCTCTTTTCCTGACTTTGACCAATTGATTCTCGCTTGCAGTCTAGATATTTTTGAAGCAAATGTTTTCTCTGAGTCATCTTGAGCCTTACCCTGAAGAATTCCCGAAACAATCTGCGGCAAAACTTGAACAAGTGCGCTGACGCCAAGCGAAGTGAGTCGTTCTAGTAAGCGTCCAGCGGTTTCTAAAGGTTCAATTACGGTGGGTACCTGGAGATAAATCTCTCCCCCGTCCATCGATGAATCTATTTGAAAAACGCTGATTCCCGTTTCTTTTTCACCATTCATCAACGCGTGCTGTACCGGAGCGGCACCGCGATACTTCGGTAACAAACTAAAGTGCAAATTAACCCATCCCTTAGGAAGTAATCCAAGAGTCTCCTCAGAAAGAAAGCTTCCGTAGGCAACCACAACTCCAATGTCGGCATTTACTTGCGCGACAAAGTCGTTTTCTTCACAAGTAAGAGCACTGGTTTTTAGTACTTTTAGCCCTAGTTCGCGAGCGGTTACTGCAACTGGTGATTCAGTAAGAACTTGTTTTCTTCCAGTGGGTGCGTCAGGTCGAGTGATCACCAAAGCAATGTCTATTGATGCTGCGGACAAACCACGAAGTGCGGAAGCAGCTGTGCTAGGTGTTCCTGCAAAAATTACCCTCACAACAACACCGCCTAAAGCTAAAGGACGTCAAAATCATCCATCTTGATTCTAATTGGGCGCATGCTTTTGCCAGTCCTTGGATTACTTCGGACGCTTCCCGCCGAAAGTTTGGCCACTTCAGCCTGAAGAGACTTCGCAAGTTTCGCGCCAACCGAATAGTCGTACTTAAGTAGCAACTTAGTTTCAATCTCCAAGCCTTTGGTCACCACTTGAACCGGCCCAAGAACTTCGACTCCGGGTAACGCTTGCAACGCCGGAAATAGCTCCGTAATTGATTCCCTCTGCCCACCCAGCGAAGCTAGCCTAACTGCTGGCGGAAACCTGAGTTCACTCCTGTTTTTCAACTCAATGGTTGCTATCTCTGCTTGGGACCAAAGCGCCAGTTTGTCGGCCAGAGTTCCTGACAGCCCGACTATCACCGCACGACCTGTACCTCCAAGAAGTGAGATTGCGTTTGACCAACTTCTTACTGCTTCTTCGGTAGCACGAAGTGAGTCCATGGCTAGAGCAAGTGGCGCATCGAGAATCACCACGGCCTCATATCCCCCTTCGACATAAGGCTCTGCCCCCGGCGTTGAAACGACTAGGCAGTTCGTTCTTTTTATTGAGAATCTAGGGTTATCGCCCGTAGCTTCGATTACGGCGTGACCAGGAAAGGCCTTTCCAAAATCACTTAGCGTTTTACCGCTACCAGCCCTGCCTGCTGAAAGTTTCGATCCTTTGCACTGATGGCATGAGAAATTCAAATTACTTGCAGCGCACCAACGACAGAGAACTTGATTTCTCGAATCAATCCAAAGTGGCCCGTTACAGCTGCGGCAGTTGGCACGTGTGTGGCAATCCTTACAAAAAACCGAGGATGTGTTTCCCTTGGATAGAACCTGAACAAGAACTGGACCCCTGAGTAGCCCTTCTCGAATAGCTACCCAAGCCGCTGAGTCCACCCTAGATTCAGATTCAGAGAACACTAAATTAGGTGGGGCGAACTCGGTGGCTCTTTCCTTTAGATAACCAATTTGACGCAGGCGTTCAACCTCAGTTGAGCGTACATGTCCAAGAAAATGAAGTTCGCAATTTCTTTGCTGCTGCCGTATCAGCGCTATGTCTCTGGTGTGACTATAGGGAGCACTCTGCTCCTTGTGGCTTTGATCTCCATCATCCCAAATCACTATCTGACCAAGATTCTGAACTGGAGCATAGGTTGCTGATCGAGAGCCAATCACAACTGCGAATTCTTGACTTTGGCAATCAAGAAAAGCCTTATACCGTTTTGATTTTGTCAGTTTGCTCGAGTAGTCAATCAAGTGAGTGCTGAGAGGGGAGTTTTCTAGTGCAGTGAGTACTAAGGCTTGATCTCTTGCGTCTGGAACGATTATTAGTGTTGATTTCTTTTGCTTCGCTTGCGATGAAGAAAGATCTAGAATCTCTGTCACCCAGCGTGGTCCAGTGCAAAGAACTCTCGGCTCAACAAGCTGCGTCGTTCTTTTATCTGACCCCTCGGAAGCAACTTCGCTGCTCCGGGATTCTGAAGCGTTTACCTTCGGAGTGATAGCGGTTGTGGTTTTTTCACTTTGAAGGGATAACCAGGCTTTCTCCACCGCAACACTTCGATCAGGAACAGCGTGTCTAAGCACTTCGTTCAGTGTTGCGGCTTGTCTATCGGCTACAGCTCTTGCCAGTTCATAGATCTCTTGAGTTAGAACAGGGGCAGGAGAGATTATTTCACTAACGCTGCCTAGTTTTCCGACAAAATCAGAGCTGCTCGACAGCTCAACCACAAACCCCTCTTGCGGTTTCTTTCCTCGTCCAAAAGGGACCCTTACTCGCACACCTTGTGCAATGAGTTCTAGTAGGTCGTCTGGAACTTGATAATCAAAAAGCCTGTCAAGCTGAGGAAGTGCAGATGCGATTGCTACTCTGGCAATGCAAAACGAAGATTCAGGCATTGCTTCACTTTATCTTTAGGACTTCACTGCACTTTGCAACTGCGCAGCTCGACCTGTTCTTTCCCAAGTAAAGTTTGGAAGTTCTCGACCAAAGTGGCCATAGGTGGCTGTTTGAGCATAGATGGGTCTTAGTAAATCTAGGTCTTCAATGATCGCTCTTGGTCGAAGATCGAAAACTTCATTTATGGCATTGACAATGGCTTCATCCGACACATTCCCGGTTCCAAATGTCTCAACATACAAACCAACCGGTCTGGCTACACCAATTGCATAGGCAACTTGTACTTCAACTCTTGAGGCAAGGCCTGCAGCCACGACATTTTTAGCTACCCATCTCAGTGCGTAGGCTGCAGAGCGGTCGACCTTAGAGGGATCTTTTCCAGAGAATGCTCCGCCACCGTGACGCGCGGCACCTCCATAAGTGTCAACAATTATTTTTCGTCCGGTCAGTCCGGCGTCTCCCATCGGGCCACCAATCTCAAACTTGCCAGTTGGATTGATGAACATTTTCACAGCCGAGAAGTCCAAACCGGAATCCTCAAGTATCGGCTGGATAACTTCTTGTCTCATCCGCTCAACAATTTCGGCATGGGATACACCAGGGTTGTGCTGGGTTGAAAGAACCACAGTATCTATGGTTTTTGGGACGTCCTTATCAAAGCCAACGGTTACTTGGGTTTTACCATCTGGTCTAAGAAACGGGACCTGCCCCGATTTCCTCACCTTGGCCAAAGCTTCACTTAGTTGATGAGCGAGGTGAATTGAAGTTGGAATGAGCGTTGGAGTTTCATTGGTTGCGTAGCCAAACATGATGCCCTGGTCGCCGGCTCCCTGGCTGTCAAAACGATCCTTCGAACTGCCGGAACGTGCTTCTAGACCGGAATCAACTCCTTGAGCGATGTCTGGAGATTGCTGTCCGATTGAAATGGAGACACCGCAGCTGTCCCCATCAAAACCAATATCTGAACTGGTGTAACCAATCTCGCGAATTTTCTCGCGGACAAGCTTTGGAATCTCAACGTAGCCGGATGTGGTGACCTCGCCGGCAACATGGACTAGGCCAGTTGTCACCAGAGTCTCTACAGCAACGCGAGAAGTCGTGTCTTGCTCCAACATGGCGTCAAGGATGCTATCGCTGATCTGGTCGCAGATCTTATCTGGATGACCCTCGGTGACGGATTCTGACGTGAATAACCTAAGCGCGCTCATAATGTTTACAGCATATCCGAAATAACATCGAGAAGCTGATGAGCCACATCTGACTTCTGACCGCTCGCGCTAATTACCTTGCCCTGTTCGGTGACAATTAGTACTTCCGTAGAGTCCGACCCGAAGACTTTCCCATTTGAGACATCGTTGGCCACCACGACATTGCAGCCTTTAGCAATGAGTTTGGCTTTAGCCAA
>WLGC01000110.1 GCA_009703465.1 Actinomycetota bacterium
ATCCCAGATGTGATAGCAAATAATACCCAAAAAGTTAAGTTGGTTGCGATTTTTTTTATCATCTTCACGCGCTTAAGGATTCTACTGAATCACACTGTTTACAATACTTACACAAGACTCCATTTCAGCATCCGTTAATTGCATGATTCTAAAAGTCTCCCCATCCTTATCAAAATAATTATATACCGTAGCATATTTTTTTGGTAATGTGCCTGTGATTTTTTTAATGAAATTTAATGCAATTAAAAAGGTTCCAACAGCAGACGGATGTGATCCATCGGGATGAAACAAGTTCATGCTAGGAAAGGTTTTCCTCGCCAAATCAAAGCTAGATCCAACGGGTACATTTACCGCATTTTCTGCAGCCGATAATGCATTATAAACTTCATTAATTTTTGATTGGGTTTCCGGTGTTTTTTCTCTGGCCCAAGTATTATAGAGGTAAGGCTTTGCTCCATTTGCACGGATATAATTACAAAATAGCTGACCATACGTAAGCAGGCTGTCTTTATGTTCCAACGGCCACATGCTATTGTCTTGAATCACTACAATATCAAATTTATTAGCAGCGATTATTTGTTTTGACTTTAGACCCCTAGCACTATTCCAGTGTTGACCAAGTGTTGCTGCCCCAACTGTAGATTTTTTACAAATAATTTTAGTATCCATACTATCTGTAATCAACCCAATCATTTGGGCTAAATTGTTGTAGTAGACATAGCTATTTCCAACAAAGAGCACCCTTACCGTATCTTTCTTTTCAAACGCAAAGGATTGATTTGAAAAAACGAAAAACAACAATATTGCCGCTATTCTATAAGCCATCTTTTGATTCATAACAACTGCACAGTTAACAAATATTAAAATCCAGGATTTTGAACCATATTCGGGTTATTCTGAACCTGCGTAACCGGGATTGGTAAAATTGTTCTATTGTAAAAATTTGAAGTTGTAGCGCTATACTGAATCAACCTTGAAGTTGCATTTCCACCAGAACTAATTTTTACAAAACTTATTTGTGTTCTATTCAAATCAAATAAACGCTGTCCTTCAAAAGCAAATTCTTTTCTGCGTTCAACAATAATACTATCGAGGTATCCATTTGCAGAAATACTTCCTGATGGAGGTGTGCCAGTAAGGACTGCATTAAATGGTCTGGTTGCAGATGCAGTATCTCTAGATTTTCTGATAAGATTGATATCTGTTAAAGAATTCGTTAAAAGTGCAGGATTACTATTTGCAACAGCTAGTCTTGCATTTGCTTCTCCTCTAATCAAATACATTTCTGCAAACCTCAACACCTTAATGTTTTCCATGTATGTAGAAATGTTGATATACTTAGTAGGAAGTGGCACATTCGTTTCTCCACCCAACGAATTTCTATCGCCGAGTGCAACAAATCCCCTTCTAACATCGGTAGCAGAATAGGCTTCATACAAACCTCTAAAAGTAGACAGGGTTGTACCCGTACTTCTACTATTCATCGAATTTCTGGTACCTAACATTTCGCCATAACCTTGTTGGCTACACAAATAAGCATATGAATCAACACCTGGATTATCGTTGGTATTATTTGCTATTTCAAATATAGACTCAGCACTATTTTGTGTTCTAAAATCTTGTAGCATGTTTCCAAATGTGTAAAGCGCATAACGTCCAGATGCAATTACCTGATTGGCAGCATCAGCAGCGCTTGCCCAATCTTGTTTGTATACAGATACTCTTGCTTTTAATGCCAAAGTAGAAAAACGGTTCATGCGAATTTTGAACAACGTATTATTTACAACACCGTTACTTATCACATTTCCCGTTTGAGGTAAAAGTGCAATTGCAGCTGTTATATCTTTGTCAATTTGTGCATACACTTCTGCGGCTGTATTTCTTGCAGGATACACCACTTCTGTAATATTTACGATTGGCTTAATCACAAGTGGAACGCCTAAATGCGACCCGTCGGCAGTGAAATTTAAAGGGCGTGCAAAAAACTTCATGAGGTCAAAATAAACAAGTGCTCTAACGGCATATGCTTCACCCACTAGTTGTGCAGCTTCTTCTTGCTCTAATGATGTTGCTATTTTTTTAATGTTAGCCTCATTTGCAATAATAGCATTGGTATTGGTAACAATTTGATACATCTGGCTCCACATTCTACTTACGTTAGCATCTGTTGCTGTGTGTGTCACGGTATTCATACCGGTGTATCTATTACCCGTTCTCACACTTCTAGTAGCATTATCAGAAAGTACTTCCGGAATCACCATGGCATCTCTACCATAATAACTATATGATTGCATCATAGAGTAAAGTCCATTAACAGCTGCTCTTGAAGTTGCCATACTTTTAAATACGTCTTCGGTGAGCACACTTTGTTGTGGTTTAACGTCTAAAAAATCTTTACTACATGATGCCATGAATAGTAAAGAACTAATAACTAATATTGAATATATTTTTTTCATAAAAGAAACTTTATGCAATTAAAAATTGATGTCTAATCCAAATAAGAAAGTGTTAAATACAGGAGGTCTTTGAGACATGGTACCATCGATACTCACTTCAGGATCTGTATTGTAACGCTTGTCTTTTACATAGGTAAATAGATTTTGTCCGCGTAAGTAAATTCTTGTACTACTAAACTTAAATTTATTTAATAGTGCCGTTGGTAAATTATAAGATAGGGTTACATCTCTTAATCTGATATAACTACCATCATATAAAAACCTGCTACTTTCAAAACTTCCTGATGAAGATTGTGTGCCTAAAAACACGGGCTTTGGAACATCTGTAATTTGACCTGGTGTAGTCCAGCGTCTAGCGTATTCATATCTACTTAAACCATTGCTTTGGTCAGAGAAACCAAGGTTAGCATCTGTCTTTTGTAAATAACCATAATCGTCATAAATGGTATTACCCCAAAATGTATACAATTGGAAACTAAACTTGAAGTTTTTATAAGAAAAAGTGTTTGTTAAACCACCATAGAATTTAGGAAGTGCACTTCCGTATTGTAAACGCGGAAGGGCCGTTGTAAATGCATTCGTGGTTGAGTCTTTTGCGCCACTTCTGTACCATAGTGCCTCACCATTTGCAGGATTCACACCCGCATAACCGCGTTGGAAATGCGTATAAAAATCGTTCCCAACATTTCTTAAATAGTTAGCATTACCAGCATAAGCAGGGTCAATTTCTGTAATCGTATTTCTGTTAGTGGTGATATTAAAATCTGTTACCCACTTAAATCCGTTTTGAGATTTTGGTACGATATTCACAGAAGAAATTGTTAGTTCTATGCCGGTATTTTTCATGGCGCCACTGTTTACTGTAATACTCGTAACACCATTTACACTTGGAATAGACTGACTAATTAATA
>WLGC01000111.1 GCA_009703465.1 Actinomycetota bacterium
AAATTGCCAACCACCCACGGTGATTTCAAAGTTCGCGGTTACTACGACGTTAGAACTACCGCCGATCACGTAGCGATCATCGCTGGCAATCCAACTGGAGAAGATGTGTTGATTCGCATGCACTCTGAGTGCATCACTGGAGAGGCCTTTGGCTCCTTGAAGTGTGAGTGTGGACCGCAGCTTGATTTTGCCCTAGATAAAATCGCCAACGATCCAAAAGGTGGAATTGTGATTTATCTACGTGGCCAAGAAGGTCGAGGAATTGGCCTACTAAACAAACTCAAGGCCTACGCTTTGCAGGATCAGGGCTTTGACACAGTTGATGCAAACCTGGCTCTTGGTTTACCAAGCGAAGCTCGTGAATATGGAGCAGCTGTTTCTATTCTTCGAGACCTTGGCGTTGAGAGCGTAAGGCTAATGACCAACAATCCAGCAAAAAGTGAGTTCCTGAATGAAGCCGGAATAAAGGTGAACTCCTTTGTTCCTGTGATTGTTGGAGCAGCTAGCCAAAATGAACAGTACCTAGAAACCAAGCGTGCCCGCATGGGTCACATCATTCCGGAGGCAAACTAATGAGCATCGCAGGAGCTCCAAAAATAGAAATAGATGCAAGTGGTCTACAGATTGCAATCGTGGTCACCAGTTGGCACAGTGAAATTTCAGAAGGTCTACTAGCCGGTGCTGAGCGCGCCTTGCAAAAAGGTGGCAACGATACCTACGAGATTTGGCGAGTACCGGGCGCTTTTGAATTACCACTTGGTGCACAAAAGGCAATTGATGCTGGTGCTGAAGTAGTGGTTGCACTTGGAGTAGTTATCCAGGGTGAAACTCCGCACTTTGAATATGTCTGCTCATCAGCAACCGATGGGCTAACCCGGGTGCAACTTGATTCAGGTGTACCAATTGGATTTGGACTACTAACCGTTGATACCGCCGAGCAAGCACTGATTCGTGCTGGACTTCCAGACTCCAAAGAAGACAAGGGTGCTGAAGCCGTTGAGGCTGCGGTGATGATGGCTAGACTTTAGTCATGATTACTACTGCAACCCTTCTTACCAACGCAACCGTTGTTCTTCACTTTGTTGGACTAGCAGCACTACTAGGTGGATTCCTAGTCCAGATCAAGGCTCTTAAGCCAGGCACCGCCAAGATTGTTCCAGCCATGATTCACGGCGCTTGGACCATGCTGATCACCGGTCTTTTGCTTGTGGGTCTACATGAATGGACCTCTTCATTAGATCCAGCTGCTGCTGAAATCGACAACATCAAGATTGCAGTGAAGACAGTGGTCGTCACAGTGGTGCTGGTTCTAGTTATGCAGAACCGCAAGAAAGAAAGCGTAAAGTCTGGGACCCTAGGCCTAATCGGTGGCCTGACCCTACTGAACGTTGTCTTAGCAGTTTTCTGGTAATTCACTTTTGATTGAAGTTCCAAGGACCATTGTGCAAAAACTTGGAAATAGAAGAATCACCGGGAAAGAGCAGTTCTATACCCCGACACTTCTAGCCGAATCGCTTTTAGCTGAGGTTTTGAATCAGGTACCGAATCTTGCCAATCGAGTTGTTATTGAGCCAGCAGGTGGTACCGGGTCTTTTCTGAAGGCAGCTAGTAAGGCTGGAGTCAAGAGATTCCTTTCATTCGATATTGAACCCAAGCACAGTGATGTTACTAAAGCAGATTTTCTAACCGCCGAAATTTTTGAATCAGACGCGGTGGCCATTTCAAACCCACCTTTTGGCAGGAATAACGCTCTTTCTATTCCTTTCTTTAATAAGGCTGCAAATCACAGCGAATTCATCTGCTTTATAGTTCCGCGCTCTTGGCGTAAATGGTCTGTGATAAACCGGCTAGATCGTAGGTTTCACCTAATCTCGGACCAAGACATCCAAATCGATTACGAAGATGAAAACGGATTACCTCTTTCAGAGAAAAATTCGCTGGCCACCTGTTTTCAAATTTGGCAGCGCCGTGAAAACCTTAGGCCAATCTTCTCGGTGACCGATAAGGGAGTAATTGAAAAAAGCGACTATGCAAATGCTGACGTAGCACTAACTATTTTTGGTTTTGGCTGTGGCAAAGTACTAACCGAGTTTGATCGAAAGCCAAATTCAACCAAAATGTTTTTAAAGCTCCATCACCCAGCAGCGCTAAATGCCCTGCAGAACGCTGACTTTTCAAAGTTTTATAGAAATACTGCCTATACCGAGGCTTTATCACTCCCAGAAATCAACTACCTTCTAAATGAGTCCATATTTGGGAATCCTCACCTAGTAGAAACGGTTTAGCAGAGTATGAGCATGATGGGTGGCCGTAATCGCGGCGCAGGTAGACCAGGATTCGACAAGAACGCACCAAGAGCTAAGTTCTCTCAGCTTTGGCCATACCTAGCTGAGCATCGCGGTGCTCTGGTGGTTGCTGTAGTTCTATCTCTAATTGGCGCTGCCGTTAGCCTTGCTCAGCCACTGCTAGTTGGCCAGGTAATCACAGCGGTTCAAGAAGGTAAAGAACTAGGTTTCCTAGTTGTGGTGCTGCTCGCGGTAATTCTTGGCAGTGCAGTTACCAGCGGCTTTCTTTACTACGTTCTAGCAAAAGCCGGTGAGGGTGTGGTCCTCTCAGCCCGCGGCCAACTGGCTACGCGTTTGCTAAGACTTCCAATTCCAGAATATGATCTTCGCCGAACCGGTGACTTAGTATCCAGAGTTAGCTCCGATACAACTCTGCTTAGGGCAGTTCTTACTCAGGGACTAGTTGATGCAGCCGGTGGCGCACTAATTTTTGTTGGTTCAGTAATTGCAATGGCAATCATTGACCCGATTCTTTTGGGCATAACCCTGCTAATGATTTCAATTGCTGTTATTGCCATCGGCACCTCTGCAAGAAAAATTCGATCAGCCACAACAAAAGCTCAGGAGCGAGTTGGCGACATGTCAGCATCGGTTGAGCGAGCGCTTTCTGCAGTTAGAACTATTCGTGCCGCTAGCGCCGAGACTCGCGAAAGTCAGATGATTGCCGATGATGCAAAAGAGGCTTATGAGCAGGGTTTGAAAATTGCCCGCATCAATGCCGGCGTGACTCCACTTGGTGGTCTTGCTGCCAATGGTGCTTTTATTGCAGTGCTTGGTGTTGGTGGCTACAGAGTGGCTAGCGGTGAAACGCCGGTTGCATCACTGGTTACTTTTATCTTGCTGATGTTCCTAATGATTCGTCCGGTTGGTCAGGCATTTGCCGCTTATTCTTCGGTGCAGTCTGGTCTTGGCGCACTGGCCAGAATTCAAGAGGTACTAGCACTGCCTTTAGAAGACACTGATTTGGAAAGAACTGAAAC
>WLGC01000112.1 GCA_009703465.1 Actinomycetota bacterium
CCATCTGACGGGCCTGCGCAATAGTTCTTGCAATACCTGCTCTAAGCAGAATTGCATCTAGGCGCATCTCCAGCAACTCAACCAAGTTCTCACCGGTAAGTCCCTCGGCACGCTTTGCCTCTTGAAAAGTTTTGCGAAGCTGAGCTTCACGAATACCGTATTGGGCGCGAAGACGCTGCTTCTCGCGAAGACGAACAGCAAAGTCGCTGTCGGCTTTCTTCTTTGTCCGACCATGCTCACCTGGAGCGTATGGGCGCTTTTCAAAATACTTTGCAGCTTTTGGTGTTAGTGCTAATCCCAAAGCTCTCGACAAGCGAGTTTTACTTCGGGTACGTGTTGTTTTTGACACGTGTTCCTTTCGTGGAATCAAAAGATTCACATAGCGATAAATGTTCACAAGTTGGTCCATTCGGACCTCTGCCACGGACCCTCCGGCTATTAGAAGGTCGCACCGTGATTGAGTGATTTTCAGCCGCGATAATCACTCCAGTCGGCAACCTGTACAGCCTAACAGTCAAAATGCCATGGCAACAGGGCTTAGTTTCGGTATCCCCTGATAATCTCGCGCAGTTTGGCCCAGCGTTCGGCCAGATCTCGCTCAAGCCCAACTGGCTTTGGTAGGTAGTAAGTTGCCGAGGCAGACTTTTCGTCCAAATAACTCTGTTCCACAACGGCTTTTGGGTCATCGTGAGGGTACAGATAACCAACACCAGCGCCTGCCCCTTTGGCGCCGACATGGTTTGAGCTTCTAAGGGGTTTTGGCACGTCACCAAAGTTGCCGCTTCGAATATCTTCAAGAGCCGTGTTAATAGCGCGGTAAGCGGAGTTTGACTTTGGGGCAAGGCACAAATAAATAGTCGCCTCAGAAAGCGGTATTCGACCTTCTGGCATTCCAATAAGGGCTACTGCTTCGGCGGCAGCTACAGCAATCCCTAGGGCCTGAGGGTCGGCTAGTCCGATATCCTCTGCTGCCAAGATGATCAAGCGCCTCGCGATGAATCTCGGATCCTCCCCAGCTTCAATCATCCGGGCCAGGTAGTGTGTTGCAGCGTCAGCATCAGATCCCCTGACTGATTTGATAAAAGCACTAATCACGTCGTAATGCTGGTCACCATCGCGGTCATATCGAACTAAAGCCCGATCCATTGCTGTTCCGATGTGCTCCTCGGTTATCTGCGACACCTTTACGCTGCCCTCTTCATCAGTACTCAGGCTTCTGGACACCTCGGCTGCAGCCTCAAGGATAGTTAGTGCTCTTCTGGCGTCCCCGGCTGCAACTAGGGCAATCTTGGAAAGTAAATCATCTGAAATTTCGACCGTTCCTGCTAGCCCCTCGTGCGCTTTCACTGCTCGTTGCATCAAAACGATTAGATCTTCGTCTTCCAGCGAGGTCAAGGTGAGCATCAAAGATCGAGAGAGCAGTGGAGAGATCACTGAGAAACTTGGATTCTCGGTAGTTGCGGCAATCAGGACTACCCAGCCATTTTCAACCCCAGGAAGCAGTGCATCTTGTTGAGCCTTGGAAAAGCGATGAATTTCATCTAGGAAAAGAATTGTGCTGACCCCATAGGCATCTCGGTCGGCCCTGGCTCGCTCCATAACTTCACGGACATCTTTTACACCGGCCGTTATGGCACTCAACTCAACAAACTTTCGGGAACTCAGTCTTGCAACCAACTGAGCGAGAGTAGTTTTTCCAGTTCCAGGTGGGCCCCAGAGAATTACCGATACGGTGCTTGATTTTTCCCCAGGCACTGCTTTTTTTGCCAGTGACACCAATGGAGATCCAGAACCTAATAGGTGCTTCTGGCCCACCACCTGCTCTAAGGAAGATGGGCGCATTCTCGCGGCAAGGGGCATCGCCTGTGAGAATAATCCGTTTTGTTCCGGCATAGCCATCAGGCTAACGTACCGCGAAACACTAGCGAGTTATCTGAAGCCAAAAAGGGCTCTAAAATCTAAGGAGTTAGATAAGACAGGAACTATTAACTTGGCCGCTAAGAGCAAAAACCAAAACATCTACGCCTCTGCTGCGAAAAGCGCTAAGCGCTTTGAAGAGCACAAACGCTCGGAGCAGTCCAAGACTGCAAGGCGAGCTACTGATAACAGATTTGCGCTCTTAGTTTCAGCAGGAGCTGTAGCGCTGGCTATTGTTTTGCAATTGGCTTACTTTGGTCTTGGCCCAGGTCAAACAGCTGCGATTACTGAACCGGAGCCAACAGCGACCCCGAACTCGAGTCTTGTACCATCTCCTGAGCTTGCCCAGGGTAAATCTTGGGATGCTGCAATGACAATTGGTGGCGTTCCGCTGGAACTTACTCTTGACGGAGAAAAAGCACCGCAAGCGGTATCAAACTTTTTGACACTTGCCGGTAAGAACTTTTATAACGACTTGTCATGCCACCGACTAACGACCAGCGGTATTTATGTTCTGCAGTGTGGTGATCCAAATGGCGACGGTACCGGTGGTCCTGGCTATACCTGGGGTCCAATTGAAAATGATCCTGCTGATGGTAAGTATCTCGAGGGCTACCTAGCGATGGCACGTCGTGGAAACGATGGCGCCAGCATGGGAAGCCAGTTCTTCATTGTTTATAAAGAAAGCAACATTCCATCCGACACTGCAGGTGGATACAGCATTTTTGGAAAGATCACCTCGGGTCTCGATGGTCTCGATGAAATAATCAAAGCTGGAACCAAAGACGGATCTGGCGATGGAGCACCAGCTACAGATGTCAAGATTGGTCCAATAACCGTAAAGTAAGTCAACCGGTCTAGATTCTTAGACGCCTAATTTAGGAGCCATGTATGTCAACAGTTGAATTCGGTCGAGTAGACGAAGAGAATAACGTCTACGTTCAGGATGGAACTGAAAGAAGAGTTGGGCAGTACCCGGGGGTTAGTAAAGAAGAAGCCCTTGCGTACTTCAACCGAAAGTTTGAAGACATAGCAGCTCAGGTAAGAATTCTTGAACAGCGAGTAGCCAACAAAGTTGATGCTCCTGGTCTTCGCAAAATTGCCATCAAGCTTTCTGAAGATCTTAAGGAACCGGCGGTGGTTGGAAACATCCCAGATCTTCGCAGACGTGTTGAGAATTTGACCGATAAAATTTCAGCCCTAACCGCTGAAAAATCAGAGGCGCAGAAGGAAGACATAACTCAAGCCCTTGCGCGGCGAAACGAAGTTGCCACAAGAGCAGAAGAGCTTGCGAATCAGGATTCGAAAAAGATTCAGTGGAAAACTTCCGGTGCTGAGATGACTGCGCTCTTTGAAAAGTGGCAAGGACTACAGAAGACTGGCGTAAAGGTTCCTAAGAA
>WLGC01000113.1 GCA_009703465.1 Actinomycetota bacterium
AGCAACAGCCTGCAAAGCTGTAAACCCACGGGTTCAAATCCCGTCTCCACCTCGATCACTGAAATACTGGTGATTCTGAGTTAGCTCAGGAATGGTCGATTGGCGCAGCGGTAGCGCACTTCCTTGACATGGAAGGGGTCACTGGTTCGATCCCAGTATCGACCACCATTACTTTAAAACTACGAATTTGTAAGTTTTAAAATCTTCGAAGTTTCTTCGAGTGTTTTCTTGGCCAAAGTTGGATTATCACTCAGTTTGACCCCGTAACTCGGAATAATTTTCTGCAACTCTTTTTTCCAATTCTTCAGCTCAGACGAGAAACTTGTCTCAATGACTTGAAGCATTGCATAGACAGCAGTGGACGCTCCTGGCGATGCGCCTAGCAAGCCAGAAATACTTCCATCTCTAGAGGTGACTAGCTCAGTTCCAAACTGTAAAACTCCGCCCTTGAGAGAGTCCTTTTTTATAACTTGAGCACGCTGCCCTGCGTCAAGCAATGTCCAATCCTTTGCAACGGCGGTTGGCATGAAATCAAGCAGAGATTGAAACTTTCTCTTCTTATTCTTGAGAAGCTCCCCAACCAGATATTTGACCAGGCCAAAGTTCCGTAGCGCAACTGAAACATAGGGGACAAGATTCCTTGGCCTCAGCGATGTAGGTAAGTCAAAGATGCTGCCATATTTCAAGAATTTTGGATTTGCTGTGGCATAGGGGCCAAATAGTAATGAGGCTTTTCCGTCGACAACACGGGTGTCAAGGTGGGGAACTGACATCGGCGGCGCACCAACTTCGGCCTGTGCATAAACTTTTGCTCGGTGCTTGCGAACCAAGTCAGGATTATCACTTCTTAGCCACTGGCCGCCTACTGGAAAAGTGCCGTAGCCTTTGGCTTCTGCTATTCCAGATTTTTGCAAAAGCTTTAGTGCCCAGCCGCCAGCTCCAACAAATACAAACTTGGAGTTTATGAAATCGATTTGACCTGATTTGGTATCCATAATTTTTAGGTTCCAACCATGGCTGCCAGTCTTGGTTAGCGATTTCACTTCTGCAGAGGTCTGAACTACCACATTGTTATTGCGCAGCCAGGCAAACATCTGCCTTGTTAGCGAACCGAAATCCACGTCAGTGCCACTGTTTGCTCTTGTCGCGGCGATTGGTTCCTGGCTGTTTCGGCCTTCAATTAGAAGCGGTGCCCAGGATTGAATCACCTCTGGGTCTTCGGTGTATTCCAAATCATTGAACAAGGGAAGGTCTTTGAGTGCTTGGTATCTGCGCGACAGGTAATCAACGTTTTTAGTTCCACGAACAAAGGTCATGTGGGGGGTTGAGTGAATGAATGAATCTGGTGCGGCTAAGACGCCGGTGTTTACAAGGTGTGACCAGAACTGTCGACTGAGTTGGAATTGCTCATTAATCTCATTTGCCTTTTTTGCACTGGGTAGAGAACCATCTGAACTATCTGGCATGTAATTGAGCTCGCAAAGAGCAGCATGCCCAGTTCCGGCATTATTCCAAGCGTTGCTGCTCTCAAGAGCAGTGCCTTCCAAACGTTCGAATACTTGAATTTTCAGATTCGGATTCAAGTGCTTGAGCAATACCCCGAGTGTTGCGCTCATAATGCCGCCACCGACAAGCGCGACATCAAGAATTTTTGGAGTACTCACTCCAACATCCTAACTTGGGCTCGATTAGATTGCTGTTCCTACTAGAGAACCAATCGCGTACGTAACTCCCATAGTCAGAAGGCTGATGGTCACATTTCTAAGAACAGCGCGGCCAGGTCGGGCACCGCCGATCTTTGCACCCACAAATCCGGTTATGGCTAGGGCGGTCACTACGGCAATCACAGTGACTTGGATGCGAGACTCGATCCAAGGTCCAGTTACTGCAAGAAGTGGCAGCAGCGAACCGGAGGCAAAAGCTACGAAGGATGCAAATGCGGCCTGACTTGGGCTTACGTGTTGATCGGTGTCGATACCCAACTCGGCATCTGCATGCGCCTGCAATGCGTTCTTGGTTGAAAGTTCCTGAGCCACTTGGCTAGCTAGATTCTTGGAGATTCCTTTTTGTTCATAGAACCAAGCCAGTTCTTCAAGTTCTTCACGTGGAGTGCTTGCTAGCTCCTCGCGCTCCTTAGCCAAGGCAGCTTTCTCGCTGTCCTTTTGAGCACTGACCGAGGTGTATTCTCCACCGGCCATAGATATTGATCCGGCTACCAAGCCGGCAACGCCTGCCACCAAGATTGCCGTCGAGTCTGTTGTTGCCGCAGCGACCCCCATAACTAGGCCCGCAGTGGAAACAATTCCGTCGTTTGCTCCAAGGACTCCCGCTCTTAGCCAGTTCAATCTGGCAGCAAGGGCTGCTCTTTGAAACTCTTGGCCTATCAGCGGAGAGGAGTTCGGCTTGGGTGTGCTGTTATTGCTCATGCCAGAAAGTTAGCACGGGCCATCGTTTTTTTCGGGCACTTCAAGCGCGGCCTCGATAGACTCTAGTAATTGTCCAACCAGTAGAGGTTTTTCGTGTCTTCAATTGATGTTTCTGTCGATGGGTCGAATCTATCCATAGAGCTGGGTTCGGACGGCTTCAAATTGTTTAGCGACAAAAAAATAGTCGCCATGAAGGTAAACGGGCAATTAAGAGATCTTGCTCATCAAGTAGCGGAGAAAGACGTCATTGAAGGCGTTCACATTTCATCAAAAGATGGGCTTGACATACTTCGCCACTCAACGGCTCACGTTTTAGCCCAGGCAGTCCAGAGCGTAAACCCAAAAGCAAAGCTGGGTTTTGGGCCACCTATTACAGACGGTTTCTACTATGACTTCGATGTAGCTGACCCTTTTACTCCTGAGGATCTAAAGAGCATTGAAAAGACTATGCAAAAGATCGTTCAGTCTGGACAGCGTTTTGTCAGAAGAATAAGCAGCGACACCGCTGCAAGTGCCGAACTTGTCGGAGAGCCTTACAAGCTTGAACTAATCAACCTAAAGTCCTCGGACTTAGGGGAGGCCTCAGTTGAGGTCGGCGGTGGCGAGCTAACAATCTACGACAACATAGACCCACAATCAGGAAACGTTGTTTGGAAAGATCTTTGTCGCGGACCACATCTTCCTAACACCAGGATGATCGGCAGTGGCTTTGCATTGACTCGAGTCGCTTCGGCTTACTGGCGTGGCAATGAGAACAACAAGCAGTTGCAGAGAATTTATGGCACTGCATGGCCAAGCAAAGAAGAACTACGCGAGCACCAGGAACGACTTGAAGAAGCTGCTAAGCGAGATCATCGAAAACTTG
>WLGC01000114.1 GCA_009703465.1 Actinomycetota bacterium
GATGCACTGGGAGCTGTTGATGCAGCGCAACACCCAATGAATAACATCAAGGCTCACATCGAACTAAACGCAACTCTCTAAGAATTAAGCAAAAAGAAATGGCTGCCCAATCGGACAGCCATTTCTAATTTTCCTTAGATATTGGGGGGTTCTAAGGAAGTATGTTTGCCTTGCGATAGGCCTCTACGTTTGAGAAGAAACTCTTTGGGCTGGATCTAAAGTTCAAGAAGCCAGCTTCGCGTGACTTGGTCATATCTGTGAAGCATTCGATCTGACGACCTAGGTCACTATCGGTGTGCCACCAGGAAGCTAGTTTGTTCACATCTGAAACCTCAAGTCCGTATTTTTTGGCAATCTCTTCCCAAATTGGACCGGCATCTTTCATCTGCTCAACTAGTGGTTGGAAGTGAGATTCCTTCGGACCCTCGTAAGGAAGACCAAAGTACTCGGCAATTTGTGGCCACATCCAGCGCCAGCGGAAAGTGTCACCGTTGGCAATGTTGAATGCTTCGTTTTCACCTTCTTTGTGAGTAGCTGCCCAAACAAGTTGCTCAGCTAGAAGATCTGCATCGGTCACATCAACAACACCATTCCAAGACTGGGTTGAACCAGGATAGATAAATGGCTTACCAAGTGCTTTTTGGATTTCTGCATAAACAGAAAGAGTCAGCACCATGTTCATTGCATTATCAACGGCATAACCAAAGATGGTGTGCGAGCGGTGAACGCTCCAGGTGAATCCTTGCTTCTTAGCAGCAGCAAAAAGTTCATCTTCTTGGGTGTAGTAAAAATTAGGTACATCAAGTCGAGGCTCTGATTCATGGAACGGAGTTTCAGCCATAACTGCGTTTGCATAGTTATCGAATGGGCCAAGGTAGTGCTTGAGTCCAGTCTGTAGGGCAACGTGACGAACTCCGCCATCTGGCTCAAGACCTGCAAGTAGATTGCGAATGGTTGCACCGTTGACCTCGATGTTCTCTGCCTCTGAATCTTTCTTGATCCAGGCGGTCATGAATACGATTTCTGGCTTTAGGCCAGCTAGAGACTTCTTGACCTCATCGGCATTGAGAAGGTCTGCTTTGATGTGGTGCACACCCTTTGGGAGACCATCAATTCTTCGAGAAAGACCGTGAACTTCCCAGCCAGCAGCTAAAAGTTGATTGGCAATAACCTGGCCTGAGATACCAGTTACTCCAACTACGAGGGCACGACCGGTTGATTTTGAGTTCATATGGTTTGAACCTCCATTTTCTAAAATGTTCAGTTGAGATGAACGATAGCAGTTAATCCAAATAGTCCCAAAACCCAAATTTAAGGCATTTGAAGCCGGCCCCAGACCCGTTTGTCTTTCGGTCGGCTTGCGCTGAAAAACCCTTGAAATAGGGCTATTTGAGACCATTCAGCCAATAAAGAGTCTCTTCGGACCTATGGAATTGCCCCTCATTTGAGCCCCGCAAGAGCTAATTTTTCGGCCCTGGCTAAAGATTTGGAAAAGGGGTTATTGTAAGTGTGACTAGACGCTATTGTTTAGTAATACAGTATTTGTCTAGACGCATTTAACACAGTGCTCAAGATATCAGGGAGAGTTTATGGCACAGCGAAGTGCGGCAGTCCTTTCCAAGGGGCCTCGCTTTCAGGTATCAAAAGGGTTGCTAACCGTATTGGTTTCCACCGTGGTTCTCTACGCCCTTTGCGCTGTTGCGGCTCCATCAAGCGTGGCTCCAAACACCATCCTTGGAACTCTTGAATTCGCTTCAATTTTGGCAATCGCTGGACTTGGCCAAATGTTGGTCATTCAGCAAGCCGGTATCGATCTTTCAGTCGCAGGTGCTATTTCGCTAGCTGCAGTTATTGTGACCGCGGTTCCAGACGGAGATAACAGCAAGCTAGGTTCTGCAATTCTTTTAGCAATAGCAGTGGCCCTGGGCTTTGGTCTTCTTAACGGATTTCTAATTGGCTATCTAAAGCTCAACCCAATCATTGCAACTCTCGGTTCCAACGCTGCCCTGTACGGTTTGGTGATGGGAATCTCTCAGGGAATTCCTCGCAGCACCACACCGATGTTGATGGAAATTGTTAGCGGTGTATCTTTTGGTCTACCAAACTCGGTTTACTTTGCACTGGCTGCATTGGGTCTTGTGGTTTTCATGCTTCGCAAAACTGTCGCTGGAAGAAGATTTGAATCAATTGGTTCAAGTTCAACAGCGGCAGCAACCTCAGGTCTAAGAGTTAAAACTCACCAAGGAATTGCTTACGTTTGGGCGCAGCTTCTTTACTGCTTGGCCGGAATCCTAATTGCCGGAGTTATCTCTGAGCCAAACGGTTTCATGGGAGAGACCTACCTACTTACCTCTGTCGCGGTAGTAGTGCTTGGTGGAACTTCACTTCTTGGTGGCCGAGGCCTTCCTACAGCAACAGTTGTAGCCGCACTATTTCTTTCTCAACTTGATCAATTCGTTTTGGCGCTTGGAGTGAGCTTCGCCGTCCGAACCCTTATCCAAGCTGCCGCGTTGGCAATTGGTGTTGCGATTTACACAGTTAATTGGCCTCTGGTGAGGTCAACAATTCAAAAGCTCCTGTCGATGTCAAGTCGCAGGCAGAACCAAGCTTCTCTGCCGCCGGCATAGAAGGAAAAGTGCGTGGCAGAAATGTCTCGCAGTTAGATGGAGGAAACAAAGATGATTCGTCGTCGTAAACTGGCTGCGGCAATTTCTGCTGCGGCTGTAGCTTCAATGCTATTTGCTGGTGTACCAGCAGCCAACGCGGCAACACCTTCATGGTGTGGCCCTAAGAAAATCACCATGGGTCTAACCGATGGTTTTGGTGGAAACAACTGGCGTCTAGTAACAACTGCAGCCGCTCAGGATGAAATCAAGAAGTGCAAGAGCGTTACAAAGTTGCTTTATGCAGATGGCCAGGGAAACACCACCAAGGCAATCTCTGACATTAGAAGCATGGTAGCCAAGGGCGTTAAGGCACTTGTAGTATTCCCGGACGCCGGAAAGGCAATGTTGCCTGCCCTTCGTGCAGCTTATAAAGCCGGAGTAAAGACAGTTCCTTACCGCGTTGACCCATCAGGCGTTAACGGCCGTGACTTCGACATCTGGATCGGTGGCGACTTCGTCAACGACGGCAAGAACTGGGGTAACTGGATTAAGAAGAACTTCCCAACAGGTGCAAACATTCTGTTCTTGTCAGGTCCTGCTGGAAACAGCCAGGGTCTAGATGAGCTAAAGGGAATGAAGTCAATTCTTACTTCTTCTACCTACAAGTTCATTGGTGAGTCTCC
>WLGC01000115.1 GCA_009703465.1 Actinomycetota bacterium
AGTAACTGTAAAAAAGAATCGGCACTGTTTTCTGGTACAACTTTATGTGAGCCTTGCAACGCTCAATTAATTCTCGAGAATAATGAAATTGAAGAACGCGCAAGATTATCTGCTAAACCTCGCCGAAAATTCTTATTACGGGACGCAATTGGGTTGGCCTTACTAGCCGTGTTTGTTATTGCAACCATAATCTTTGCCCTCAGCTCGATCAACGAAACCCTGGCCTAACCAGCCGCTCTGGCACTTCTGGAACTCGCAGTTACACAAGGACAAGTAACATGACTGATTCAGAACTCTATTTCGTTGAACGAGAATTCGATGTCGCCATCGATAATCTTTGGTCCGCTTGGACATCCGTATCGGCGCTTGAGAAGTGGTATAGCCCGACGGACCTTTCAGTCGTGCCAGGCACCGCCGTTTCGGAAAACTTTGCTGGTGGACGTTGGGCAATAGCTGTAGATGCATCCGCCCACGGGTTCAACGCCTATTTCTGGGGTCGCTACAGCGAGGTTGAAGTAAACAAGAAGTTAGTGCACACCCTTTGTTACAGCCAAGAGCCAAAAGATTTTGAAGAAAAAAACGACGATACTCTTGCGCACATAGTGGTCATAGATTTTGAAGAGCGAGCGGGTCTGTCTTGGTGCAAATTCACTCAATTTGGAGAGATGCCAAAAGAGCAAGCCGAAATGTCACGTCAAGGAATGATGAGCTACTTTGACAACCTTGGGAAGTTTCTCGCTAAATGAACTCCCAGAAAATCTTTGAGTGGCTAGGTGTTGCCACGGCCATCATTTACTCGTTGCTGGTTGCATCAAACACCGGCTTGGAGTTTTTAGGCTTTGCACTTCTGCTAACTTCTTCAGCGCTGATTGGCATCTGGGCCTTCAGGGGAAAGCACAAGGGCATATTGCTACTTCAATTTTTCTACGCCACCGCTGGAGTTATCGGAATGGTTCGCTGGCAATAGAAATGACAGTAATTGACGATTACCTGAAAAAAGTTCCAGCAGATAAGCGAAAACTACTTGAAGACTTGCGCCAGGAAATGCGCAAATTACTGCCGAACGCCGAAGAGGCAATTAGCTATGGGCTACCTTGCTTCAAAGTTGATGGAAAGGTAGTCGGGGGTTTTGCGGCGAACAAAATTTTCTGCAGCTACTATCCGTTTGCTGGAACAACACTTGGTCTACTTAAGAATGAGCTAGCGGAATACCCTCAAACGCTCAGCGCTCTGCACTTCACGGCGGAGCAGCCATTAACAAAGAAAGTTATTCGTCTATTGGTTGAAACGAAGCTTCAACAAATTGCTGAGGGCTATCACAAGTAAACCTAAGGGTTGCAGATCACGCACTGGGCGGGGCTAGCAAACTTAGCTAACTGTTCACCAGGTTCTCTGTGAGGGCAACTTACGCAGCCGTAAATATCTCTTTTTACCGCAAACTCTGAAGGCGTATCGCAATCCGAACAGTTGAGGCCTTTCTCAACATCAACCTTGCCCCAACCAGGGCTTTTGCAATCAGGACATTGAGAGAGGACTCTTGCGGCAAGTAAAGAGGCTGCTTGAGCGATATTTTTTTGACGACTTGGGCTATGCATAGCTCGTAAATCAGACTCAACAATCGCGAGTGCGTCGTCGGATTCAGTTGAGCAGATATTCACCGCTTCAAACACTGCATCTGCTGTGGCCAGGCCCTTCAAAACTTTTGTGCTCACACCCTTGCTTGGTCTAACAATCAGCCGATGATTTGGGAAGTCTGCCAGTCGAAAGAATTCCTCTAGGTTCTGACCCGGTGAAGCGATGCTCTTGGCAGCAGTTATATCAAAAGATCGATACCGCTCCAGAATCTCAATTCCTTTTTCAAGGTCCACCAAAGCCAAAATTTCAACATCTGAGTTCAAAAATCCAATACCGGCGTCAGCGCCAATTGTTCCTTCTGAAGCCATACCTAGCGTTCGACCTGTTTCTTGAAGACCGAGCTTGGCTTTTGCAATTGCACTTTGACCGGCTGGTAGAGTCCTCTCGATTTCCCCACTAAAAGTGCCAAGAACATCGGTGTCAGCAAAGTGCTCAACAACTTTGATTTCTAACTGGTTATGGAAGGCAGGTGCAATCAAAGGAGTTTTGTTGTGCTTGGTGGTTAGCAGAATTTCTTTACGAAAGTATGGATGCTGCTGGGCTGAGTTCAACAATTTTCTTAAGCGGCGACAATAGCCTTGGCTAGCTCAAGTAGCAGTGGTATTCCAAATACCAAATTGAATGGGAAGGTAATTCCAATGCTTGACATCAGAGCAACAGATGAGTTTGCCTCTGGTAACGCAATGGCAACTGCTGCTGGGGCTGCAATGTAGGAAGCACTGGCACATAAAACACCAAGCACAACTGCGCCACCGACTGATAACCCAGAGAGCGATCCGGCGACAACGCCAAGGGAGCCGCTAAATATCGGAAATAGAATTCCAAAGACTGTCATTGGCCGGCCAAGGCTCTTGATTGCGTCCCAATTGCTGCCGGCCAAGAATCCAAGGTGTAGCAGGAACAGAGCCAAAATCCCTCCGAGTAGATCCACAAAGACCGGAGCAACCTTGTCGTAGCTAGCAACTGGTGCAATAAATCCAATTAGCAAACCGCCCACCAAAAGCAGAACAGTTTTACCAACAATGATTTCCTGAAGAGTTTCTGCCCACTTCACCTTGACTGTTCTGTGTCGTGCGCCAAGGAAAACGCCAATCACAATCCCCGGGATTTCCATAACTGTAAGCAGTGCTGTGACAAAACCTTCAAATTCAATACCTGAGTTTTCAAGGTAGATCAGTGCAGCCGAAAAAGTCACCAGAGATGTTGAGCCGTAGTGAGCGGCCAGGGCACCGCGGTCAATTTCACTTAGTTTTTTTACAAAACTGAGAATTAGAAATGCAAATAGGGGAATTGCCATGCCAAGAATTAGGGTCGCAATCAGTGGTTGAACAAACTCATCCGGCGAGACGCCCTTCAGTGCATTGCCACCCTTTAGACCGATACCAAACAAAAGGTAGATGGAAATGAACTGATAAATAGGTTGCGGCAATTGGAGATCGCTTTTAAAACGAGCCCCAATAAAGCCAAGAATAAAAAGTAGCACCGCTACCGATGTCAGGTTATCTAGGACTATCTCCCAGGAAATATTCATTATCCACTCCAATTGGCTGTGCCGCCTTATACCTATCAACTAGGACACACATTACCAGAAATTGAATTCATGTATTGAATTACGTATAAACTATTGGCTATGAGTAAG
>WLGC01000116.1 GCA_009703465.1 Actinomycetota bacterium
ACGGACGTTTGCTTGTAGCTGCAGCTGTGGGTGTTGGTCAAGATGCCTGGGAGCGCTCAATGGCTTTGATTGATGCTGGCGTTGACATTCTTGTTGTTGATACCGCTCACGGTCATAACCGCGCGGTTCTCGAAATGATTGCCAAACTAAAGTCAGAACCGTTTGCCAAGAACGTAGATGTAATTGGTGGCAACGTTGCTACTCGTGAAGGTGCGCAAGCACTTGTTGATGCTGGCGCTGACGGAGTTAAGGTCGGCGTTGGCCCAGGTTCAATTTGCACCACTCGTGTTGTTGCTGGAGTTGGCGTGCCGCAGATCACAGCTGTCTATCAAGCATCACTTGCTTGCAAGCCAGCCGGAGTTCCAATCATCGCCGATGGCGGATTGCAGTACTCTGGAGATATTCCCAAAGCTTTGGTAGCGGGAGCAAACGCGGTAATGCTTGGATCTCTTCTTGCCGGAACCGATGAAGCACCGGGAGATATCACCTTTGTTGGGGGCAAGCTGTTCAAGACCTATCGGGGTATGGGATCTCTAGGCGCTATGCAGTCAAGGGGAGAGGCCAAGTCTTATTCCAAAGACCGCTACTTCCAGGACGATGTTCTTCGCGAAGACAAGCTGGTGCCGGAGGGCATCGAGGGCCGGGTTCCTTACCGTGGCACCGTAGCCTCTGTGGTTCACCAGTTGGTTGGCGGGCTTCGAGCATCAATGGGCTATGTCGGCGGCGAAACAATCCCAGAGCTTCAAGAGCGTGGCAAGTTTGTGCGCATCACAGCCGCTGGGCTCAAGGAATCTCACCCGCACGACATTCAAATGACTGTCGAAGCACCAAACTACGGAACCCGCTAAAAGCGGTTTAGGAATAAATGACTGATTTTGAAATTGGCCGCGGAAAGCGCGGAACACGTGCCTGGGCATTTGATGACATTGCCATTGTGCCAAGCAGGCGCACCCGCGATCCAAAAGATGTTTCCACCTCTTGGAAAATTGATGCCTATGAATTTGCTCTGCCAGTTCTTGGTGCACCGATGGATTCAGTTGTCTCGCCAGAAACGGCAATCGCGATTGGAAAACTTGGCGGTCTTGGAGTTTTAGATCTTGAGGGACTTTGGACTAGATACGAAGACCCAAGCCAGCAGCTAAGTGAGATTGCAAAGCTCTCATTGGAAAATGCAACTCGTCGCATGCAAGAAATTTACTCAGCGCCCATCAAGGCAGAGCTCATTCGTGATCGCATTGCGCAGATTCGTGCAGCAGGAGTTACCGTAGCCGGCGCTCTTTCACCTCAGCGAGCTGCTGAATTTTCAGACACGGTAATCAAAGCAGGCGTTGACCTTTTTGTTATTCGCGGAACAACAGTTTCTGCTGAGCACGTTTCAAAAACTGATGAGCCGCTGAACCTAAAAGAATTTATCTACAAGCTTGATGTTCCAGTAATTGTTGGCGGAGCTGCCACCTACACCTCAGCGCTGCACCTGATGAGAACAGGTGCTGCTGGAGTGCTAGTTGGTTTTGGTGGTGGTGCTGCATCAACCACCAGAAGAGTTTTGGGAATCCACGCACCAATGGCCACCGCGGTGGCTGAGGTAGCCGGAGCAAGACGTGACTACATGGATGAATCAGGCGGCCGCTACGTGCAGGTAATTGCGGATGGCGGACTTGGAACCTCAGGAGATATCGTCAAAGCTATCGCTGTTGGCGCAGACGCCGTGATGCTTGGATCTGTTTTGGCTAGGGCCAAAGAGGCGCCGGGTCAAGGCTGGCACTGGGGTCAAGAGGCTTTCCACAAAGATCTTCCTCGTGGCAACAAGGTTGAGGTTGGCAGTTCTGGAACCCTGGCTGAAATTTTGCTTGGACCATCCTCTGGTGCCACTGGAACTACAAACCTAATGGGAGCACTTCGTAAATCAATGGCAACTACCGGATACTCAGACCTTAAAGAGTTTCAGCGGGTTGAAGTTGTTGTGGCTCCATATCACGAATAGCAAATAGCTTTGCAAAATTCTGATCGACCACCAGTGTCTGAAACAGCACCAACATTTTTTCAAGTGGCCAGAAGGCCAAAGTGGATTGGTGCACTGGTAATTTCACTTGCGGTGGCTGCAGTGTTTGCAGCATTCGGCCAGTGGCAACTAGAAAGAACCTTCACCAAAGAGCAGCCGGCAAATGTTTTATACAACGTTGAATCGGTATCGGTAAAAATAGATACCAAAAATATTTACATTATTGCCAATCGTCTGAATGACGGAGCTCAAGGTTATTGGCTGATTGGAAATACAACCGATCAAGAAAACAAATCACTTACTGTTGCTTTTGGTTGGTCGGCAGACTTAGCTGAATTGCAGGGTGAACGTCAGGCGCTGATTGATTCTGGTCTTGACAAAGAAATTACAAAACTTGAGGGAGTGTTTATTCCCTCAGAGGCACCGCGTCCGCAGCAAAACGAATTACCCTACGTTTTTGATTCACTGTCTCTAGCTCAACTAGTTAATGTTTATTCTCCAGAGAAGGCAATTGAATCGCAGCCAGAAATTTTGGCACTTAGTGGTTCCAGTCAGGCATCAGCTTGGCCGCCGCTGCAGGCAATTGACATCACCTATGAAGCCATTCAAAGAATCAACTGGCTCAGCGCCTTCTACTTTTTAGAGTGGGTGCTATTTGCAGGCTTTGCCCTATTCCTTTGGTGGCGACTGGTGCGGGACGAGCAGATTTTGTTGGCCGGTGAAAAGGTAAACTAGCCCTATGAATCCCAAAGAGGCCGCCTATTACAGTGCTCTGAAGTACTTTCGGATCACCTCTTACATAACCGGCGTCTTTCTAGTTCTAATCATGATTCTTTGGGGCATTCGCCTCTCAATAAAGGCTGATCTCTGGCTACTGGGCCCAGACGGGTTTCTTTATTTGGCCTACTACTCAGAGGATGCCAGCGGAGTAAAGGTAGGCCTACCAGAGGTGGGCTTCGACCTCACCGTAATTTCTCTGATCGTGCACGGTTGGCTTTACGTTGTCTACCTACTGGCCGACTTTAGAATCTGGACGCTCTACCGCTGGAGCTTCATGCGCTTTTTGCTAATTGCTTTTGGTGGAGTTGTCCCGCTCCTTTCTTTCTTCACCGAGCGCCACTACACAAAAGTTGCCTTGGCGCAAATTGCCGAAACTGACTTTGACGGAACCAAGAAATGACCGATACCCGCGCAGTTCTAGTTGTTGACTTTGGCGCTCAGTACGCACAGTTGATTGCTAGG
>WLGC01000117.1 GCA_009703465.1 Actinomycetota bacterium
AGGAAATTCACCGGATCGAAACAGAGCATGGGCGAATCAGACTCGAGCGCTGGGGTTCAAGAACTTTAGACATTGACATCATCACCTATGCCGATGTTCTTAAAACAGATGAAGACCTAATGATTCCGCACCCGCGAGCATTTGAGCGAGCCTTTGTTATGGTGCCATGGTCAATGCTTGATCCAGATGCTGTGCTGCCAGGTCACGGTTTAGTTCGTGAACTAGCTGTTCCACTGCAAGAAAAAGTTTGGTTGGCCAAATGAAGCAAACGCAGATTATGACCTTGGTGGCCTGGGCAATTTCAGCCACCACTGCAGGCTACCTACTGCCACAAATTTTGATCAATAACGGCGGTTCAATACCTATTTCTCCTTGGTCAATTGTGATTACCCTGCCACTTATTGCAATTGCACTGGTGGTAATGGCAATTCCTATCTATCGCTATCGCCGAGCAATTCTAGAAATTGCTAAAACTAAATCCCTGACTAGACCCAAGAGATTGAACCCCTTCTATGCAGTGCGGGTGCTGCTACTGGCAAAATCAATTGCTATTTCAGGATCAATCTTCACGGGTTGGCATCTTGGAGTTGTTTGGCTGCAGGTCACCTCGCCGGTAATTCCAAGCTCCACGCTGCAAAACGCTTTAGCTTTGATTGGCTCTTTTCTAATGACTGCAATCGCTTTGATTGTTGAAAGAATTTGCAAAATCACCGAAGATTCCGCAACAGATTCTTCGGAGATTGAAACCGCCGGTAATCAAGGAGAGCCAGCGTGAACGCTGGACGCCTAAAAATTGGCGTGGTGGGAGCCGGTCCAGTTGGTACCGTGCTTGGAAAAGCACTGGCTGCTGCCGGTCACCAACTAATTGGCATAACCACGACCGATGCAAAAAATCTTGAGCGGGCAGAGGCAATGCTTGTTGATGTGCCAGTACTTTCAGTTGACGAGATTGTTCAAAGTGCTGATTTTGTTTTATTTGCAATTCCAGCCAGTGAAATTTCAACAACTGTTTCAGGTCTTGCTAAAGCTGGAATGTTTAGAGCAGGGCAACTAGTTGCTCACACCGCAGGCGAATATGGAATTACCGTTTTAGAAGCGGCAACCGAGCAGGGTGTTATTCCACTTGCACTTCACCCAGCGATGAGCTTCACCGGAACATCAATTGATCTTTCTAGAATTCGTGAAAGTTTTTTTGCAGTGGCAGCCCCTGCGGTGGCTCTACCAATTGCTCAAGCCTTGGTTATTGAAATGGGAGCTGAGCCGGTTGTGATTTCCGAAGAGGAACGAGAGATTTACTTTGAAGCCATATCGGTTGCGAACAATTTCTCCAAGCTGATTGTGAGCCAATCAATTGGCTTACTAGAGTCAGTGGGTGTTGAGAATCCAAGAGCTGTTCTTGGACCGCTACTTAGAAGTGCGGTCGAAGAAGCTCTTGCCGATGGGCACACACCAATCAACCCAGAGGAATTGCTGAACTAATGCAGAGAGTCACCACGCTAAAACAACTGGCAGAAGCGGTAGCTTCTGCACGAGAGCGTGAACTCGAGGTTGCCCTGGTTCCCACCATGGGCGCTTTGCACGATGGTCACCTTTCACTGATTAGAGAAGCTAGAAGACACACACCTTTTGTAGTGGTTTCTATTTTTGTAAACCCACTGCAGTTTGGTGCCGGCGAAGATTTCGATAAATATCCAAGAGATATTGAAGCTGACGCAGAAAAACTTAGAAGTATGGCCGTTGATGTTTTATTTACTCCAACGGTGAATGATCTTTACCGCGGCAACATGGATGTGACCGAAAGCGCGGGAAAAATAGGAGACCTATACGAAGGGGCTGCAAGGCCAGCTCACTTTGACGGCATGCTGACTGTGGTGGCCAGATTATTTGAAGCTGTTCGTGCGGACTATGCCGTATTTGGCGCTAAGGATGCCCAGCAACTGTTCTTGATTAGACAGATGGCAAAGGCAAAATTTCCAAACCTGAAAGTTATTGAGGCACCAACTATTCGCGAGGCATCGGGCCTGGCTATGTCTAGCCGTAATCAATACCTAGATGCTAAAAACCTTGAGGTGGCAAGCAAGCTTTTAGCAGCGCTAAGGGTTGGCCAAGGAGCCGGCGCAATTTCGCCGGCGCTGGTAATTGATGCAGTCAGAAACGAGATGCTCAAGGTGCCTGAGGCTAAACTTGACTACATCGCCCTTGTTGAAGCAGACACCTTTGAGCCCGTAGTTACAGGGTTTAGCGGCCGGGCAGTTTTACTCATCGCAGCCGTGGTGGGACAGACCAGGTTGATCGACAACATCGACATCAAGTTTTAGGAGCACCACATGAGCCAGGATCAGAATAACTCTGGCAATCCCTCTCCAGATTCAGAGATCAATCTGGATGCAGAGGAAAATCTTCCTGAGCAAATTGCGGTTCGATTAGCAAAACGTGAGCGCCTAAATGAAATAGGCGAGGCTTACCCAGTAAGCCTGCCAATCACCCACACCATTGATGGTGTTCGAAAGTCTTATCCAAGTTTGGAAGTTGATACCGCTACCGGTGACAAGGTAGCTCTTGCTGGACGAATTGTTTTTCAGCGCAACACCGGAAAGCTTTGCTTTGCGACTTTGCAGGCTGGCTCCGGAGAGCGCATCCAGGCCATGCTTTCACTAGACAAAGTTGGTGAGGAGCGCCTGGAGCTTTGGAAAGAGCTAGTTGATCTTGGTGATCACGTTTTTATTTCCGGCGAGGTTATTTCATCAAAGCGCGGCGAACTATCAGTACTTGCCGATGAATGGCTGATGGCAGCAAAAACTATTCGTCCACTGCCAAACATGCACAATGAGCTTGGCGAGGAATATCGAGTTCGTCACCGCTACGTGGATTTGATTGTTCGTGATCGTGCTCGTGAAGTGGTGCAGATTCGCGCCAAGGTGATGCAGTCACTGCGCCGTACTTTTGAGGAAGAGGCCTTCCTAGAAGTTGAAACACCAATGCTGCAGACCATCCACGGTGGTGCCTCAGCTAGGCCTTTTAAGACTCACTCAAACGCTTTTGATACTGAACTGTTTTTGAGAATCGCGCCAGAGCTATTTCTAAAGCGCGCGGTGGTCGGCGGTATTGATCGAGTATTTGAAATAAATAGAAACTTTCGCAATGAGGGAGCAGACCGCACGCACTCACCTGAGTTCGCCATGCTTGAGGCTTACCAGGCATATGCCGACTACAACACT
>WLGC01000118.1 GCA_009703465.1 Actinomycetota bacterium
ACCTTGAATCGCTGGTTGGTCGAGGTGACATTACTCAGGTTGAGTTTGATCAGGCAAACAACGGCTTCCAGAGCAGACTTGAAAATGCCTTCACCGAAGTTCACGAAGCTATGATCGCTGCTCCAGCTCTGCCAACTAGAGCGGCTGGTATCGGAACTACAGCCAGCGATCACCCAACAATTGAGAAAGCAACAGCAATCTCAAAGGAAGTTGTGGAGCTTATTGGTGATGCTCACCAGAACGCGCCGGCCGGCTTCAACGTCCACCCAAAGCTTCAGCAAATGCTTTCTAAGAGATTTGAGATGAGCCGCGAGGGATCAATTGACTGGGGCTTCGGCGAACTGCTTGCTCTTGGCTCATTGTTGCTCGAGGGTAAAACTGTTCGCATGGCTGGACAGGACTCACGCCGTGGGACATTTGTCCAGCGTCACGCCGTGCTTCACGATCGCGAGAACGGTCAAGAGTGGCTGCCGCTTAGAAATCTTTCCGCACAGCAGGCCAAGTTCTACATCTATGACTCATTCCTAAGTGAGTATGCCGCAATGGGATACGAGTACGGCTATGCCATTGAAAACCCTGAAGCTCTAGTTCTCTGGGAAGCCCAGTTTGGTGACTTCGCAAACGGTGCCCAAACAATTATTGACGAGTTCATTTCTTCATCAGAGCAAAAATGGAATCAAAACTCAGGTTTAGTCCTATTACTTCCTCACGGTTATGAAGGACAGGGTCCAGATCACTCATCAGCTCGAATCGAGAGATTCCTACAGCTTTGTGCAGAAAACAATATGACAGTTGCTCAGCCATCTACCCCGGCTTCTCACTTTCACCTACTGAGGCGTCAGGCTTATTCAAGCCCGAAGCGTCCGCTAATTGTTTTCACGCCAAAATCAATGCTTCGCCTGAAGGCTGCATCTTCTAGCGTTTCAGATTTCACAACTGGAACTTTTTTGCCGGTGCTAAATGATGAGCAGAACCTCGACAAGTCTGCAGTCAAGCGCGTGCTGTTCTGTTCAGGAAAAATTTATTGGGATCTGCTTGCTGAATCTCAAAAGCGCAACGATGGAACCACTGCAATTGTTCGAGTTGAGCAGCTGTACCCAACTCCGGTTGATGAGATCAAAGCAGCTTACGCACAGTACCCAAACGCAGAGTTGGTTTGGGTTCAGGACGAGCCGGCTAACCAGGGGCCTTGGACCTACATCGGTTTGTTCCTACCTCGCTACATGGATGGTCAGGTAGCAAAGATTGTTTCAAGACCAGCCAGTGCTTCTCCAGCAACCGGTTCGGCCAAGCGACACGCTGTAGAGCAAGCTGACCTTATTGAACGCGCTTTCTCAATTTAGCCATGCAGGAACAATCCCGGCGCCCAATCAGAGTTGTCATTTTGGGCGATGCCATAATCTCGACTGCCGGAGATGCCAAAGGCATGGGATGGGTTGGTCGCGTAATTTCGAAGACTCCAGCAGTTGACCCGCGGATTGATTTCTATTCGCTAGCAGCCCCGGATGAAACAACCAGCATGCTTGCCGAAAGATGGCAAGCAGAGGTTCAGCGAAGATTTAGCGCAGAAACCGAGAATCGTTTAGTAATCGCTCTGAGCAATCACGATCCGGCGGCTGGAATTTCAATTTCTCGAAGCCGATTAAATATCGCCACCATAATCGACGAAGCAAAGCGTCAAGGAATTGAAACGTTCTTGGTTGGCCCAACGCCGCATCGCAATAAAGAACTAAACAGCGAGGTTGAGCAACTTGCCTCAGGTTTTGAAGACGTTGCCGATAGACGAGGTATTCCCTTTGTTGATTGCTTTAGACCGCTGGTAGCGCACGAAGGCTGGAATCTTGAAATTGAAACATCGCAACACCAACTGCCAGGGCAAGTTGGACACGGTTTAATTGCTTGGTTGGTGTTGAATCGCGGTTGGTATGAATGGCTGCAAATTTCTGCGCCAGAGTAAAAAATTAGTGCGGAGCTCCATTTTGGATGTCTCGTACTCTCAAGAGAATCTTCTGCGCTAGGTCTTCTGGTGGTGTATCTACGCAGGCTCTGCTGATTGCCTTATTGAGTAAACTCTCAACGTCATACTCTCCCTCACAGCTATCGCAGTTTGCAAGGTGAGCTGTTACTTCACTGATTTCAGACTCTGCTAACTCATTGTGCAGAAACTCATGCACATAGCTCTTGGTTTCTTCGCAGTTGAATTCAGGCATTTTTTCCTCCGGGGACTTCCTCAGTCACGTCATAACCTTCTGCTCTGGCGTAATCGGCTAACAGTTTCTTTAGAAGTTTCTTGCCTCTGTGCAGCCTGCTCATCACAGTGCCCATCGGCGTATCCATTATTTCGGCGATTTCCGAGTAGGGCAAGCCATCCACCACGGCGTAGTAAACAACCATTCGGAAATCCTCAGGCAACTCCTGCAAGGCGCGCTTGATTACTTCTGAGGGCATCTTGTCTATGGCTTCTAGTTCAGCTGATCTAGAAGAAAGCGAAGTTACCGATTCAGCGGCACCGAGTTGCCATTCTTCTAATTCGTCAATGCTGCCCTTGGCTTGATCCTTGGTTTTTTTGTTGTATAGGTTGATCTGAGTGTTGGTCATAATCCGGTACAGCCAAGCCTTTAGGTTTGTCCCCTGCTGGTATTGACCCCAGGCTATAAATGCCTTCGCGAAAGTTTCTTGAATGAGATCCTCAGCATCTGAAGGGTTTCGTGTCCAGCGCAGTGCAGCACCGTAAAGCTGTGGCATCAGCGGAAGAGCTTGCTGCTCAAACTCACGAATCTGTGCTGCTTTTGCGGTTTCACCGTTTATTGTCATCTGCGACCAGTTTACCCCGCCCCTGTCTAGCGTGATGGCTGGAGCCGGAACTGCTGCTGTGAAAAGCCTCATAGTAATCTGGAACCAATGACAGCCGAAACCTATTCCCCCGCCTGGCTCGCGCCGGTGGCAACCAAGGAGTTACGCGCTGAAATTTCTCTGCCCGGCTCAAAGTCATTGAATAATCGCGAGCTTGTTTTGTCTGCTTTGGCAAGCGGTCCAACGACCCTACACGGGGTTTTGAAATCAAGAGATAGCGATCTAATGATTGCCGCGCTTCGGGCACTTGGTACTGAAATTCTTGAAAACATAGATGGCTCACTAACTATCATTCCAGTTACAGAATTCACTGGCGCAAAAATAGATTGCGGTTTGGCTGGAA
>WLGC01000119.1 GCA_009703465.1 Actinomycetota bacterium
CCGCTTTCGAGTTGATTGAAGATACGCGTGTTCTGGATTTATATGCCGGCACCGGTGCTCTTGCTCTAGAAGCCCTAAGTCGAGGAGCAAAGTCAGCGGTGCTAGTTGAGAAGGATGGCAAAGCTGCTGCTGTCTGCAATCAAAATGCCCTGCTCATAAAAAAGGCTTTGGAAAAGGAAGGGTTCTTTGACTCTCTCTGCCAGGTTGTGCACAAACCAGTTGCTGGTTTTCTGAAGACAAACTCTGACGAATTTGATCTAGTTTTTATTGATCCACCCTACGATGTGCCAAATGATGAGGTTGCTCAGAATCTTATTGACCTAGTCCCCTTGTTGAGCCAAGAGGCAACCGTGATGCTAGAACGCTCAAGCCGAAGCGAAGCTGTTGCACTTCCTGATGAGCTGGAACTAGTTGAGCAAAAGAATTACGGCGATACCAATGTTTATTGGTTGAAGAAAACAAAAACCAACTAATTGCTGATTTAGCCGAAGAATCCCTTTAGGGTTCTTTCTGGCTCGCCCACATAAATCTGCTGTGGACGGCCAATCTTTGTGGCTGGATCAGTGTTCATTTCTTGCCAGTGCGCAATCCAACCCGGTAGACGACCCATGGCAAATAGAGCAGTAAACATTCTTGGTGGGAAACCGAGAGCCTTATAAATTACGCCAGTGTAGAAATCAACATTTGGATATAGTTTTCGCTCTTGGAAGTACTCATCTCCCAGGGCAGCCGCCTCTAGCTCTTTGGCGATTTCCAACAGCGGGTCTTTGACACCTAGCTCAGACAAAACCTGGTCAGCGGTTGCTTTAATGATTCGAGCGCGAGGGTCAAAGTTTTTATAAACCCGGTGACCAAATCCCATTAGTCGAATTCCGTCTTCTTTGTTTTTAACTCGCTCAACAAAAGATTGGACGGTTGCGCCTGAGTCTTTAATCTCTTGCAGCATTTGAAGCACTGATTCATTAGCGCCACCATGCAGCGGGCCAAATAGAGCATTGATTCCAGATGAGACTGAGGCAAATAAGTTTGCTTGGCTTGAGCCAACTAATCGAACTGCAGAGGTTGAGCAGTTCTGCTCGTGGTCGGCGTGAAGGACAAGTAGCGTGTCTAAAGCTTTTGTAACAACTGGGTTTTGAACGTATTTTTCAGCCATGTTGCCAAAATTTAGTCGCAGGAAGTTTTCTACGTACGGAAGAGAATTGTCCGGATAAAGCAATGCTTGACCAAGGCTATTTTTATGTGCGTAGGCAGCTAGTACTGGTAATTTCGCTAGCAAGCGAATTGTTGATAGTTCAACCTGCTCTGGGTCATGAGGATCTAAAGAGTCTTGATAAAAAGTAGATAGTGCCGATACTCCCGCTGCAAGAACTGCCATCGGGTGAGCATTTTGAGGCATGGCGTGAAAGAGGTTCTTCAGGTCTTCGTGCAAAAGTGTGTGACGAACAATTTTCTCTTCAAACGCAGCTAGCTCACTTGGAGTTGGCAGATTTCCATAAATCAAGAGCCAAGACGTTTCCAAAAAGGACTTTGTTCCTGCAAGTTGCTCGATTGGATATCCACGGTGGCGCAGGATGCCTTTGTCGCCGTCAATAAAAGTTATGGCAGATTTTGTGGAGGCAGTGTTTACGAAACCCTGGTCATAGGCAGTGAGTCCAGTCAGGGCGGTGAGCTTAGAAATGTCTACAGCGTCATGGCCATCAACTGCTGCAAGTACTGGAAATTCAGCTGTGGTGTCGCCGTAGGTGACGGTTACTTTGTCGCTAGAGGTCATTCTGCTGCCGTTTCTATGTCCTATTCAGGTCTAGGTCAAGCCTATGGCATCGTGCAACCTGCGCGCACCCTCGGCAATTTTGTCATCAGTAGCAGTAAGCGAAAAGCGCACAAAATCTCTGCTACTTTCGCCGTAGAAGATTCCTGGCGCAACAATGATTCCCAGCTGCGCCATTCGCTCAACGGTTTTCCAGCAGTCTTCGCCCAATGTGGCCCAAAGATATAAGCCAGCTTGAGATTCGGACAGCGAGAATCCGTAGCTGCGCACCGCAGCCAGCAGAATTTCACGGCGTTCCCGATAAATTTCTTTTTCCACACGAACATGCTCCTCGTCACCAAGGGCCACGGCCATTGCTCGCTGCACTGGTCCCGGGGTATTTAGACCGGCGTGCATGCGAATATTCACCAAACCCTTTATGAGTTCAGCCTCTCCAACTGCAAATGCCGCGCGATAGCCAGCCATGTTTGACTGCTTGCTTAGGGAGTAGAGTGCCATGACTCCGTGATGGCTATTTCCACAAACTCTCGGATCTAAAACGCTTGGGATGACTTTTTCCGCCCACTGCCCCCAGCCCAACTCTGCGTAGCACTCATCGCTAGCTAGCAAGGCTCCTAGTTCGCGAGCTCGATCAACAGCCGCTTTCATTTGAATATGATCGAGAACGCGACCATCTGGGTTCCCCGGTGAATTAATCCAAATTAGCTTGGCATTCGCTGGCCATTTTGCCGGATCGTCTTCTGACAATATTTCGGCACCGCACAGTGCTGCTCCGACGATGTAAGCGGTGTATGCAACCTTTGGCTGCACTACAACATCTCCTGGTCCAAGACCAAGCAAAAGCGGTAGCCAAGAAATCAATTCTTTTGAGCCAATGGTTGGCATTACCTGATCTGGAGTGAGGCCCGGTACTTCTCTTCTTCTAGCAAACCATTCAACAACGGCAGCCTTAAATTCTGGTGAGCCTCCAGTAGATGGATAACCAGGCGAATTAGATGAAGCGTTCAGAGCCTCTTGAATAATTACTGGGGTTGGATCAACTGGAGAACCGATTGAAAGATCAACCGCACCGCCACTGTGCTTGGCGGCTTGAGCAGCAAATGGTTTTAGTGATTCCCATGGATACTCCGGCAGTCTGTCAAACATTAGCTTGTCGAGAATCTAAGCCTGGTTTGGTAGCGCTGTAATTACCGCGTGATCTGAATTAATCAGTCCAACCTTGGCAGCTCCACCAGGAGATCCAATTTCGCTAAAGAATTCAACATTGGCTTTGTAGTAGTCAGCCCACTGGGCTGGAAGATCATCTTCATAGTAAATTGCCTCAACTGGGCACACTGGCTCGCAGGCACCGCAGTCAACACATTCATCGGGGTGAATGTAGAGCATTCGGTCACCTTCATAGATGCAATCAACTGGGCACTCTTCA
>WLGC01000012.1 GCA_009703465.1 Actinomycetota bacterium
TGTAGCGACCGCTTGCCGCGATCCGTTCAGTGCGCTCGATGGCAGCCGGAGACATTAGAGCTAACCAGAGACCCCCGTCGGAAGCAAAGTTTTTTTGCGGAGCAAAATAATAGACATCCGTTTCGGTGGCATCAAAATCAATTCCACCGGCCGCTGAAGTTGCATCGGTAAACATCAAAGCGCCGGCATCGGCACCAGCTACTCGCTTTACCGGAGTCACAACCCCGGTTGAGGTTTCATTCTGGGCATAGGCGTAGGAGTCAATTCCGGCCTCGGCTTTAAGTTCAAGCCTTGATCCAGGCTCACCGGAGATAACGGTTGGCTTATCCAGCCATGGATTTGTTAGGGAGCTGGCAAACTTAGCCCCAAATTCACCGTGAACCAGGTTTTGTGCCTTTTTCTCAACCAGAGAGAATGCCGCGGCATCCCAAAAAGCGGTGGAACCACCGTTGCCGATTACTATTTCATAGCCATCGGGGTTATGAAATAGCTCGATCAGGCCATCCTGAACCCTCTTAACCAGCGCTTTGACCGGTGCCTGGCGGTGCGAGGTGCCCATGAGTTTAGCCCCCTGGGTCGCAAAGGCTTCCAACTGGGCAGGCCTTAGTTTTGAGGGGCCGCAGCCAAATCGGCCATCTAGGGGCAGTAAATCGCTGGGAATAATGATTTCAGGCATGGTTCCAGTCTAGTTAGGGCCAAAGCACAGAAAACCGGTCCCAATCGGCCGAGTTTCTGTGAATATTGTCAATTTTTGTTATCCCAGCGTTATAAAGCCGGTTTGAAATCATTCGCTGGGGTACACTCAAACACGTTGCCAACCGAAAACCGGAGGTTCTAGCTTTGGCAGAAAAACCAAAAGGCCGCTACCGCGCTGACGTTCAAGTGAATGTCCTCGAGTCATTCGAGTTGCGCAGCCGCCGATCAGTTCGTGAAGCCGAGAAGGCCAGACTTTCTCGCGCCGAGCGTCGTCACGCCAAGAAGTTAGCTAAGCGCGACGCCAAATTTTTTGCAATCTCAACCGCTCAGAATTCAAGCCGTTCAGCGCACCTGGTCAAGGCCGCCCGCAAGCTTCCTTTTTACTCTCGTCGGCCATTTAGAAACACAGTGACCATGTCGATCGCGTCTGGGCTTTTTGCAACCTTTGCTCTTCCGGCTTACGCCTACGACCCAGATGTGGCAGCAATGTCGCGCTTTACCACCACAAATGCTCAGGAGTTGGCCGCCTCCGATGGCACCCAGAACCTAACCGTGGCTGCGGTAAACACAGTTCGCTTTGCCCGCGGCGAGTACGAATCGGCAAATGCTGACGAAATTGCCCGCCAGGAAGCTCTAAATCAATACCGTTTATACAGTGGCCCAACCGCAGCCGACTACGTGAAGAATCCTCCTTACAGCTCCCTTGATGGAGCAACAATTCTTAAGGTTGCTTCGAAGTACGTTGGCACCCCTTATGTGTTTGGTGGATCAACGCCCGCTGGCTTTGACTGCTCAGGTTACGTAGCCTTCGTATTTGCGCAGTTTGGTATCTCACTGCCACACAGTGTTTACGCTCAAAAGCGCCGAGGAATAATCATTAGCCCAGAGGATGCCGTACCTGGCGATCTAGTGATGTGGAATGACAGCAGCCACAACGGTATCTACGCTGGAAATGGTAATTTCTACCACGCACCGCGTCGCGGAGACCGAGTCAAACTAGCCCCAATTTTCTCCAGCAACGTTTACTTCATGCGCCTAGGCACTGAGTAGCCCTCTAAATAATCACCAAAACACACATCGTTAAAAGTGGCGTAACTGCGCTCGCAGGCGTAATCTAACAGCAGGTTCTAACTACTTATACTGATGAGGAATTTCGAGATGACTCTGATTTGTGTGCCAACCAAGCATGTAGCTCAGCCACGTCCTGTCGAAACTTGTTGTCAACAACAACCACAGCAGTTGCAGTAGGCAAGCGCCGTCATTTTTGACGGTGCTTTTTTATTGCCCAAGTTAGCTAGTTCCAAAACGAAAGCCCGCAATCCGTGTGGGCGGTTTCGAAAGGAAGACTATGCGCACTCTTGTATTGAATGCGGGATATGAGCCACTGGCTGTTGTGTCATTCAAGCGAGCACTAATTTTGGTGCTCAACGAAAAAGCCACCATTCTTGCCGGCTCTGATGAAATCAAAGTACACAGCGCCACAAATGAGTACCAGCTGCCTTCGGTAATACTTTTATCTAGGTATGTTCGAATTCCTGGCAGCAGGAGAATCCCAGTCTCAAGAAGAGGTGTTCTCCGCCGAGACTCGCATCGGTGCGCTTATTGCCGCGGAAGTGCAAACACAATTGATCACGTTCAGCCAAAGTCAAGAGGCGGAAACGACTCCTGGGAAAACCTTGTGGCCTGTTGTTTGAAGTGCAATAACAAAAAGGGTGACAAAACTCTGCACGAGCTTGGTTGGTCTTTGAATTTCTCACCAAGAATGCCTGCCGGAACAATTTGGATGGTGCGCGGTGCAGAAAGATTTGAACCTGAGTGGGATCCGTACCTGGCAGTTTCTCGAGCCGCCTAAAGATTTGGTGCCCCCGAGAAGAATCGAACTTCCGCACATGGTTTAGGAAACCAATGCTCTATCCACTGAGCTACGAGGGCCCGAACTTAGAACTCGGACGCACCTAAATATAACGCCTGAATTGGTTTTGATTCTTTGGAGAAGCTATTGCCAGCCGATTCGGCCGAGCCTAAGCCGCTAAAGGAAGTCCAAAAGTTAGGCTGACTCAATGGTGGAAAAGCAAAAAATTCAAGAATGGCAGGAAGAGATCCGCGCCATTGGTGCTTCCAACCCACTTAGAAACTTTGAAATCAACACCTTTGGGCAAATCGACCTAGAGCGCAGTCACCCAGGCGGCTACTCACAGTTCATTACCGGCGGTCAAACGCTGCTTTCTAACCTGGTTCGGGATCCCTTAGCCTTTTCGCGAGCTCTTTCAGCGGCCAGAAGAATAAAGGCAAAGTCACAAAGCATTAGCCAGCAATATGGCATCGAGACGCTGCACCTGATCGGCGGTCTTGCCAACTTTGAAGGCGATGGATTCGATCTAAACATCCCAATTTTGTTGTGGCCGGTTTCCATCATTAGAAAAACCGATGACTACGAGCTTTCACTCGATGGCCCGCCCACGGTAAATCCGACGCTGATTTCTTCCCTGGAGCAGTGTTATGGAATCAAGCTGAATCCGGCTGAGCTTCTAGCTCGTCAAAATGAAAGCTCCGACCTTGTGCCGGTGACAGTTCTTAACTACCTAGCAAACTTGGCTGGCAGCACTGCAAATCTAGACCTATCCCGCGTTCTTGTGATTTTGAATTGCACCACTGCAGTTGAGGAAATGCTTGCTGATTTCCAAACCCCATTCAATGCACTGGTAGAGAAACTGATCGGGGAACCAGGTCAGGGGCTCGAGGATATTGAGATACCGCAGCTCACCCCGGTGGTCGATGCCGATGCCACGCAATCCCGAATAATTGCCAGAGCAAAAACCGGTGCGAGTTTTGCTGTTGAAACCCTCCCTGGCTGCGGCTACATTCAAACGGTTGTAAACGTAATCTCGACCTTGGTTCAAGATGGCAAGCGGGTGCTTGTGGTGGCCCCTAGAAAACAAACCTTGAACGAATTGGCAGATCGTTTCTCTAGCATAGGGCTGGCCGGATTAGCAACGCGATCGGATGCAACCTGGGTTGATGTGGTCTCGGCAATATCCAGAAACGAAAAAGCTTCAGCGTCGACGCTCGAGCCATTAAGAATCAAGCGAGTAGCCGCAGAAGCTCAGTTAGATTCTTATTTTGAAGCTTTAAATTCAACGGATCCGGTCCTAGGCGTATCGGTGGCAAGAATTCTTCGCGAGCTTTCCAAGCTCAGCGCAATTTCAAAACCGGCTCTGACCAACGCTCGAATTCCACAGGAAATGCTTCTAATGCACACCGACAGGTCAGCCGGGCTTGCCCTGCTTCAGCAGGCCCATGACCTAGGGGAGTTTAGATTTGGGCCTCAGGACAGCGCCTGGTACCAAGCAGTTTTCCAATCCCAAGCGGAACTTGAAAAGGTTATTGAAGTTGCTAAAACCTTGCATGAGCAATCTTTCCCAAGTTTGAGTCAATCGCTTTCGGAATTTACTGCACGAGTTAATTTCAATCCTGCAGAGTCAGTGCAGGATTGGAAAAAGTACCTCGCTCTTTTGATGGGGGTTCGAGACACCCTTGATCGGTTTGTTCCCGATGTCTTTGAGCGAGCACTCACCGAACTCATCGCAGCCACTGCACCTCGCAAGGGTGAAAAGCGCAATCAAATGTCAGGCAGCAATCGTCGCCGATTGAAGAAGCTTGCCCGCGAGTACCTGCGACCTGGAATGCATGTGGGGGATATGCACAGCGCCTTGATTGCAATTCAAAATCAGCGAGAGCTTTGGCAGAGCTTCTCTTCAGGGCTCAACTCTCCGCAGGTACCGCAGGGTATCAACGAAGCTTTTTCAGAGTTCCAGAAGTTCCAAGCCGATTTGGATTTAGTTCAAGCCCATCTTGACCCAGAATCAGCCCAGTCACCATTGGTCGACCTTTCCCTAAATGATTTAAGTCAGGCACTGAAGTCAATGGCTGTCGACACTCAGGTGCTGGAGAACTATCAGGCCCGTGCGGAAGTGTTCTCAAAAATTCGTGAACTTGGATTGGCCGCTCTAGCAAGAGATCTAGGTCGCCTCCATGTCACCAAGGATCAAATTGCTTTGGAGTTTGATCAAGCTTGGTGGCAGTCTGCTTTGGAAAGCGTGGTTAGCAGAAATGCGGCAATCCTTGGATTTACCTCAGGGCAAATCTCAAACCTAGAGCAAAGTTTTAGAGACTCTTCAGCCGCGGAGATTTCTGCCGGGGCTTCGGTGTTGGCGGCACAGAATTCTCAGCTGTGGAAACAGTCTTTGGCCGCAAACCCGACGCAGGCTCAATCGCTGAAGGAACTGCTAAAGACTCGTATTGCCAGTTTTCCTCTGATGGTCGAAGCGGCACCAGATATATGGCCAGTGATTGCGCCGGTTGTCTTAGTGGCGCCACTTGAGGTTCCAAAACTGTTGGCTTCTGCGCAGCAGTTCGACTGCGTCTTGGTTTTGGATGCTGCCGGCATAGCCGTGGCAGAAGGTATTCCGGCGCTTAAGCGAGCTAATCAACTAATTGCCTTTGGTGATGAGGCAATCGCAGCACCAGTTGGCTTTGATATTGAACCGCGACCTATTCCAATCATCGGCTCAGAGCCGGAGCAATCCATCTTTAGTAAAGTCGCCGAAGTGTTTGGCGTCGAAACTCTAAGGCGAAGCTATCGCAGCACCGGAACTGCCTTGGGTCAATTTATAAATCGAGAGTTTTATCAGAATCGAATTCAGTTTTTACCAACCGCGACTGAGTACCTTGGCGTTCGCGCATTCAACTTAGAAGTTCTAACTCAAAATAATCGCGCTGCAACAACCATTGAGGGTGCCACCGAGAGTCTTGATGCCGAACTGAATCTCGTTTTAGATCAAATCATTAGCCATGCCACAAATAACCCAGAGCTATCTCTTTTAGTGGTTAGTGCATCTTCTGTGCACGCAGAGCGCATCAGGTCCGCAGTTGCCTCGAGGCTTCAAGCCCGCTCTGATTTAGCTGTGTTCTTCGATGGCCACGGCAGTGAGCGGTTTGAGGTGGTCGCTATTGCTGAATTGGCTCACCGAATTGCCGACCGAGTCATTTTCTCGCTGGGCTTTGGAAAAACATCTCACGGCTCTGTCCCTTCGGCATTTGGCCAGCTCAGCCAAGAGCACGGTAAAAGGTACCTAGCTAACCTGCTGGTTAGCGCCCGCAGGCAAATAACCATGATCAGCTGCATAGAGCCTGAGGAGGTGCCAGCTGATCGTCTGGAAAACGGCGCCCTGCTACTAAAGGAAATGATGCTGGCAGCAAAAATTGAAGCCAAGCCAGTTGTAAAAGATGCGGACCCAATGTTAAGCGATCTGAGTATCCGCCTTCGAAAGCTAGGCGCTAGGGTCGATGACACTTTTTCAAAAGACCTACCGCTGGTGGCCTCATTCGGAAATAAGACCGCAGTAATTGAACCGGATTGGTTTATCCCGGGACAAAATCGAGTTGAGAAGTTTTGCATCAGACCGGGCCTACTGACAGCCATGGGCTGGCTCTACATCAGGGTTTACAGTTTTGAGCTGTTTTCTGACCCGCAGGCTGTGGCCACCAGAATTGCTGAGCAGCTTGGGATGCAGGTCACCAAGAGGCCGCTGCCGCTTTTTGAAACCAACGAGCAGGCTTTTGAGGATTCAAATCTAGCCTGGGGAGATTCCGCAGATTCAAATGATTCAAGACTGCGTCAGGATAAACCCCCGCACTGGGGCTAGCTATTCGCTCTTTTTTGTTTTCGAGTTAGAGCCAAAGTCATTCTGATAGAAGCCGCTGCCTTTGAAAGTGACGCCAACTTGGCCAAAAATTTTTATCAGCTCGCCGGAACACTTAGGGCAAGTCTTTAGTGAAGCCTCAGAAATAGATTGCTGCACATCAAAAGAGTGCTGGCACTTCTTGCAGCTGTATGAGTAGGTAGGCACGCTCTATTTTAACCGGTTCTAGAAGTGGGTAAAGCCACTCGGGGTTAGCACCATAGAAACCACAAGGTCGTGCTGCTCACTGGGAACCTGCTCAAGTAGCTCTTCACTGTAGATCACCGCAACCACCGGCACCTCTGCATCTAGTTTTTCAAAAGCTCGGTCGTAGTAGCCCTTGCCTTTGCCAAGGCGTACTCCATCGATACTGACCGCAAGCGCAGGAATTACAGCAAGGTCTATCTCAGTCAGTGAAGAACATGAACCAGAGGCTTCAGCAAATCCGTGAATCCCAATCTTGGTACCGCCATCAAATTTCACCCAACTCAAAGAACCATCCTGATTAGCAACCGGCAGCACAACTTCAATGGCTTGATCTAGGGCCCAATCTAGGAATAGTTCAATGTCTGGTTCTCCTTCGTATGGAAGGTAGGCAGCAATTTTTTTTGCTCCGATAACAAGGCTTAGTTCGGCAAGGTGAGTACAAAAAATACTTGCTAGTTCCGGATCCAGAACCCTGGCCGCACGTTGCATTTTGATTTGCTGCCGAAGAGCCCTTTTGTCTTCTGCAACATCTTTTTCTGTCATGGCACTAATCTAGCCATCGTGGACAAAAAACTTAGACTCTCGCACCAGGATGTATCAATTCGCATCGTCAAGGTAAGAGATGCTAAAAAGCTTCAGGAATTAGTTCTTGGAAATCGCCAATGGCTAAAGCCTTGGGAAGCTACCAACCCATATGGCCCAAACTCGTTCAACCTTCGTGGCCAAATAAAGGCACTGCGCCAGCAAATTAATGAAGGCCAGGGCCTGCCTTTTGTAATTGAATACTCGGGACAAATCGTCGGTCAGCTAAATGTTTCAAACATTCTTTTCGGTTCTGTAGGAAGTGCAATTCTTGGCTACTGGATAACCCCCGAGGTTGCTGGTCGCGGAGTTACGCCAAAAGCCGTGGCTTTAGTAACTGACTACCTGTTCACAGTGCATGGATTACATCGAGTAGAAATTGATGTGCGGCCTGAGAACAAATCATCGCTACGCGTGGTGGAAAAACTTGGCTTCAGGTATGAGGGAATGAAGAAAAGATATATCCATATCAATGGTGATTGGCGGGATCACTATGTTTTTGCTCTGACTGCCGAAGAGGCTTCTGCTGGACTGATGAACCAATTCATAAATGGCACAGTGATAAAGCAGGACTATCCCTACTTGAACGAAAAGTAGTTATTGGTGCTGATCTGGTAATTGAACACGCCAACAAATCTCAACGCTTCATTAGTAAAAGTCTCCTAGCGTAATAGCTATGAACTTCAATGGCTCCGGCGGACTAATGCTTTTGATAATCGCTGGTCTCTGGGTTGGTGTATTCGTCCCATCCTGGTTCCGCCGAAGCCAACTGCGTCAGGTCGAACGCAAATCCAGCCAGAGTCTTCGTGGCGAGATCAAAAACATCCGTCAGCCGATCATCCCGGGCTCAAGAATTTCTCTGGCCCAGCAAAGCTTCCGGCTGCAGCTCACCCAAACAATTTCATCCTCAGTGGCCGTTTTTGCATTTTTGGGTGCGATTTGGACAATTTTTGCAGCTGTGTCGCAAATTTTTTATATTTTTTTTTCCGGGGGTTTTTTGGCAATTTTCATCGTTTCAGTAGCACTTTCAAGGGCCGCTAAGCGTAAAAATCGGGGGATACTTACCCGCGCTGCTAAGAACCGGGCCGGAATGTTCTCCAGTGCTGCTAACTCCTCGATGACAGCAGAATTTATCGGCGATACCGCTGAAAACCCAGTAAATAAAAGGGCTTGGGAGCCTAACGCGCTACCTGCGCCAAGACAAAGAATTGGTGAGCTGACGATGCAGTCACTCGCCGAGGTAGTTGAAATTGAGAATCGCGTTGCAAAAAATGCAACTGCGGAACTTGACTCAACCGCGCTCGACGAGATTCTGCGAAGGCGACGCGCCAATGGATAGTTGACTTGACAATAACTATCATCCCCAAAATAAATACCGAAAGCACTAAAGTTTTAAACGATTCCGCATCATGAATTTCAGGAGAAAAAAGTATGGGGATTTTTAACAACGCAAAGAAGCTCTTTGAGAAAAACGCAGAGAGCATCGCCAAGGATGCTGGCAAGTTAGCCGCCGAAGTCGCTGACGAGGTAGCGCAAGCCACATCAAAACTAGAAAAGAAAGTGGATCAAACCGTGAAAAAAGTAGAAAAGAAAGCTACAAAGGCTGTTAAGTCTGCTAGCAAGACTGCTTCAAAGGCGACCAAGTCTGCAAGCACAACAGTGAAGAAAGCTGTTGCAAAAAAGAAGCCGGCTGCAAAGAAGGCTGTTGCAAAGAAGACTGTTGCGCGCAAGCCAGCAGCTAAGAAAACTACTGCAAAGAAGACTGTTGCGCGCAAGCCAGCAGCTAAGAAGGCAGTAGCGAAGAAGTCACCTGCGAAGAAGACTGCTGCAAAGAAGTCTCCTGCGAAGAAGACTGCTGCAAAGAAGACTGCTGCACGCAAGCCTGCTGCGAAGAAGACTGCTGCAAAGAAGTCTCCTGCGAAGAAGACTGCTGCACGCAAGCCTGCTGCGAAGAAGACTGCTGCAAAGAAGTCTCCTGCGAAGAAGACTGCTGCACGCAAGCCTGCTGCGAAGAAGACTGCTGCGCGCAAGCCAGCAGCTAAGAAGGCAGTAGCAAAGAAGTCTCCTGCGAAGAAGACTGCTGCACGCAAGCCTGCCAAGCGCAAGACTGCTGCAAAAAAGAAATAATTCTCCTAAAAATCAGAAAAGAACCCTGCCGAAAGGCAGGGTTCTTTTTGCTTTCTCTAATGATTACTTTTTAGTAACCCAAGAGCTGGCTGAATCTAGGTCCGGGTGCTGAAAGCTAAAGCCGCTGGCGATTAGTTTGGCGGGCGACATGTTTTGGCTGCATAGTAAAAGCTCAGTGGCTCCCTCACCAAAAACAAGTTTTAGGGCGAAAGCAGGTACCGGGAAAAACGAAGGCCGCTTCAATTGCTTGGCCAGGGATTTTACGATGTCGAAACAGGTGGCTGGTTCTGGGGCAGTCAGATTGAATGCTCCAACTGCTGACTGTGTATTGATCAGGTGAATAATTGCCGCCGCTTCATCCACCTGAGTGATCCAGGCCCAGTACTGCTTTCCGTTTCCAAGCGGACCACCAAGTCCGAATTTAATTAGCGGAAGCAATCTACCTAGAGCGCCTAGCTCTCTGGAGAAAATCATTGTGGTGCGGGCCAAAATTACTCGAACCGATTCAGGAGCCTTGAGCGCCTCCTGCTCCCACTGAAAAGAAAGATCGCTCAAGAAGCCGGTTCCCTTGGGTGAGTCCTCAGTTAGCACTCTGCTGCCGCTATCGCCGTAGAACCCAGAAGCTGAACCGCTGACAAAAACTTTTGGTGGGTTCTTGGCAGATTTCATCGCCTCGACCAAGGTCTTGGTTGAGTTCAATCTCGAGTCAACAATCTCTTTCTTGTAGTTCTTGGTCCAGGGCAGCTTGCCGGTTGTGGCCCCAGCCATGTTTACAACAGCGTCAATTCTCTCCATGATTCCAGCTTCGATTTCGCCTTTAGCTGGATCCCACTGGACCTCGTCGGGGCTTTGAGCTTTTCTTCGAACTAGGCGAATTGGTTCGTGCCCGGCAGCCTTGAGCTGGCGGGCAACCTCGGAACCCACCAGGCCGGTGGCACCAGAAATAAGTACGCGCATTAGATCTCCTTTTTAGAAGTAATCAGTTTTTAGAACTCATCTGGATTTAGACCAGTGCGAATTCCGGTCTCCAGAGTTGAAATAGCTGCCAGATCTTCTTGGTCAAGTTTGAAATCAAACACCGATATGTTTTCATGCAGCCTAGATTTTGTAGCGGTCTTTGGAATCACTAGGTTTCCAATATCTAGATGCCAGCGAATGATTATCTGGGACGGGGATTTAGAGTGCTTCTTAGCAAGCTCAGCAATAATTGGATTCTCATTGAAAACCCCTCTAGCAATGGGGGACCAGGCCTCAGTGGCAATGCCTAGCCCTGAGTTGAATTTCCTGAGCTCAGCCTGCTGGAAACCTGGATTTAGCTCCACCTGGTTTATTGCCGGTACTGTGCCGCTTGAATCAATGATCTGCTTTAGGTGGGTTGGTTGAAAATTTGATACGCCAATACCGAGCACTTTTCCTGACGCCACTGCCTTTTCCAGCGCTTGCCAGGTTTCCACAAATAAATTCAGATGTGGCTTCGGCCAGTGGATCATCACCATGTCCAGATAGTCAAGCTCTAACCTGGCCAGGCTTTCATCAATAGCCTCAGCGGCTCTTGCTAAGCCATGATCTTCATTCCAGATTTTTGTGGTGACAAAGATTTCTTCTCTAGGCAGTGAACTGGCCCTGATAGCAACACCTACGGCCTGCTCATTGCCGTAGAAGGCGGCAGTATCAATTCTTCGGTAACCGGCTTCAAAGGCCGCGTGTAATAGATCGGCGGCAACATCATTGCCGAGTTTATAAACCCCAAGACCCAGCTGCGGAATGCTTTGACCGCTATTGAGGGTCAGAAGAGGAGAGAGACCCTGACTCACTTTTCGCTCCAAGGCCCTGTTACCGGATTCCATTGCTCAATCACTCGCTCACCGATAAAGCCGGCAA
>WLGC01000120.1 GCA_009703465.1 Actinomycetota bacterium
CACCGGCCAAGACTATGAGTCTGGCAGGAAAGGAATCTGAGTTATCCCCAGTGTTTAGGCTGGTTCTGCGTCGCCGACTCTTTCCCACATTTTGGCCATAATCCACCACTGTCCATCTAGATAAACAATGTTTAGGTAGTCCTGCATCACGCCGCCAAACATTTCTAGTTGGACTTTCACCACAGCCAAGGTCGGTGAAACTTGATCAAACATCAAGACCTTGTCTCTTCGAGCGTTTCCTAAACTAGCCGGTGATTCACGATTGAGCACCACGTCGCGGTAGACGTCGTAAGGTCGAAGATTCAGTTCGCCAGTTTGAGTGGAGTACAGGGCGCAATTCTTATGGAACACCTTGTCAAACACGCTCATGTCTTGGTGGTGCATAACATCAAAATAATCTGAAAGTAACTTCTTTATCGCCGAATCGGCATTATCAAAATTCATGACAATAACCTACACCTAGAAGACAAAAACTTCTATTTGTCTAATAGGTCTGTAACCAGTGCGGCAATTGCCGATCTTTCAGATCGCTGCAGAGTCATGTGGGCGAAAAGTTCATTGTCTTTCAAGGATTCAATAACCGCTGCAATGCCATCGTGCCGTCCAACCCGAAGGTTATCGCGCTGGGCAACATCGTGAGTTAGGACAACTTTTGCGTTCTGACCAATTCTTGAAAGAACGGTCAAAAGCGTATTGCGCTCTAGAGATTGAGCTTCATCCACAATTACAAAGGCGTCGTGTAGCGAACGACCTCTAATGTGCGTTAGCGGAAGAATTTCAAGTAGTCCACGATCTACGATGTGATCGATTACTTCCTTTGAAACCAATGGACCAAGGGTGTCAAAAATTGCCTGTCCCCACGGGTTCATCTTTTCGCTTTCGCTACCCGGTAGGTAACCCAGCTCTTGACCGCCAACTGCAAAGATTGGGCGGAAGACAATAATTTTCTTGTGCTTGCGTCTTTCGATAACCATCTCCAGAGCCGCTAACAGCGCCATGGCAGATTTTCCAGTTCCCGCTCTACCACCTAGAGAAACAATGCCAACCTCGGGATCCAAAAGCACATCAATGGCCAGACGCTGCTCAGCGGATCTACCGTTTACGCCAAAGACATCACGATCACCACGAACTAGCTTGACTTTGCCTCCGCGCATAACTCGGCCTAGTGCATGACCCCTATCAGAGTTGATCACCAAGCCGGTGTTGACCGGCATGGCACTGACCGCGGAATTTTTGATTAGCTCAGTTTCGTAGAGATCTGACATCTCATCGGCGGTAAGGTCTAACTCGGCGACTCCTGTCCAACCAGAATCTACAGCGTTGTCGTTGCGGTATTCATCCGCTGTCATACCAAGGGCTGATGCCTTGACTCGAAGTGGTAAGTCCTTGGTAACCAGGGTCACGTCATGACCCTCGCTCGCCAAATTGAAGGCAACCGCCAGGATTCGACTGTCGTTATCGCCAAGCTGAAAGCCTTTTGGCAAGGTCTCTTGGTCGATGTGGTTTAGCTCTACTCGAAGCAATCCACCCTCGCCGACTTCCATCGGGAAGTCCAAGCGCTCGTGCTTTACTCGAAGGTCGTCAAGGTGTCTAAGCGCCTGCCTGGCGTAGTAGCCAATCTCGGGATCATTGCGTTTTTTCTCAAGCTCATTGATCACAATGATTGGAATAACAACCTCGTGTTCGTGGAATTTGAACAGAGCTCTCGGGTCTGATAGCAACACAGAGGTGTCAAGCACATAGGTCTTGGTCGCTGTAACTGGCTTGGAAATCTTGGAGCCCGATGCGGATTTTGGCGGTGCCTTTGGTGATGAAATCTTTTCAGTCGCGGCAGTTACTTTTGAGGACTTAGGCACTAAGGCTCCTTTATTTACGCTTGAGGTAAAGGTATCCCCGCTAAATCTCAACCTTAGGCTTAGACACGCCCGAACTTTTAGGTCGGCTGAGCCACTGGTCTGCGGATTAGGCGCCGTAGCGCCGGTGCCGAGTTTCAAAAGACCTGATAGCCCGCAAGAAATCTACTTTTCTGAAGTCCGGCCAGAGCGCCTCTTCGAAGTAGAGCTCCGAGTTTGAGCTTTGCCACAGCAGGAACCCAGATAACCGCTGCTCCCCCGAGGTTCGAATAATCAAATCCGGATCTGGTTGGCCACCGGTATAAAGATGTTGGGTAATGAGTTCTGGACTCAGAAGTTCAGCCAGTTCATCTACGGACGTGCCATCGTTAGCGTGTTGTTTCAAAATTGACCGCATTGCATCAGCAATTTCTTTTCTGCCCCCATAGCCAACTGCCAGATTGACCTCAGGCTTATCCAGATTTACGGTGGCCGCTTCGGCAGCCTCTAATTCGGCCAGCAAGTCTTTAGGTAGCGATTCACGATCGCCAACAATTCGAATCACCCATCTTTTTCTTTTGGCCATTTCCGTGGCTACCGAGGCAATTATTTTTAGTAGGTCAGATAACTCAGTGGAATTTCGTTTTACCAAATTTTCAGTACTAAGCATGTAGAGAGTGACAAGCGAGATACCGATTTCGTCGCACCAGCCAAGGAATTCAAAAATTTTGTTTGCTCCGGCAGCGTGTCCATGGGAAGCCTTCGCTCCAGGTCGTCGCTCGGCCCATCTGCGATTTCCGTCGAGCATTACCGCTACGTGCTTTGGCAGATCGGCAGGCTTAAGCTGACGTTCAAGATTTCTCTCGTAAACCCGATAAATCAAATTGCGCACCTGACCAGATTACTGCAACTTATCAAGCGCACCTTCATCACTTTGAATCAAAAATCAACCTGAGTAATAGAGTGGGACTATGAGCATGCCAATCCCACAGGGGTTTAGAGAAGTACCACCTGAGAAAGCACCGACGTGGCGAGGCTGGATTCACACCGGTGTCCTACCTTTGGTAATCGCTGGCGGAATTGTTCTGGTGGTGCTGGCTAATGGCAGCACTGCAAAAATAGCGGCCGCAATATTTTTTGCCAGCGCCCTACTTCTTTTTGGTAACTCTGCTTTGTACCACCGATTTAAATGGAGTCCGAAGGTAAAACTCGCACTAAAGCGAGTCGATCATGCGAATATTTTTGTACTAATTGCAGGAAGCTACACACCAATAACTTTGCTTGCGTTACCCAAAGAGA
>WLGC01000121.1 GCA_009703465.1 Actinomycetota bacterium
AGCAAACTCGACACCGCTACTACCGAATCACCTGGGCACTGGCAGCCACAGTGGCAGTCGTGGTGCTGCTCAATCGAGCTCAAGTATTTGAATTTTTCGGCAAAAGCCCGGACATGACTGGTAGAAGTGGAATCTGGAAACTTGTCCTTGGTCTTATCGAACAACGGCCGCTGCTGGGTTGGGGCTGGACCGGTCACTGGATGCCTGGGGTGAAGCCCTTTGAGGGACTGGTGGTGATTGGACAGGTTCCTTACTATCAAGCTCACAACGCTTACCTAGATGTGGCAATGCAGTTGGGCTTTATCGGGGCAGCACTTTTTGCCACGGTGCTAGTTTTCTCGTTCATAAAACTTTGGCGCCTGGCTGTGCGTCACACGGTTGCGCTATACCTTTGGCCGGTGCTGGTCTTTGTTGGGCTTTGTGTTTGGAGCCTCACCGAGAGTCGAATGCTAATTGAAATTGGCTGGGTGCTTTTCATTCTGTTTGCTGTGAAGGTGAACCAACCAGAAGAGATGCTTGAGCCACGAGGAAGATCACTAAAGCGCGAAAGAATGCTCAAGCGAGCTCGCAAGAATTCCAGCTAAGGAACGATAAGTACCTGACCTAGGCGAATCAGGTTTTTGTTTGTTACCGATGGATTCGCTGCTGAGAGTTTGGCATCTGTTACTCCCCACACACTTAGCCTGCCGACAATACGGGCCCAGGTATCACCAGAAACTACCGTGTAGGTCTTTGGTTTAGCTGAGACAGTTGGAGATGGTGACGGTGACGGAGAACGTGACACCGTTGGCGATGGTGATGGTGACCTAGTAACCGTTGGAGACGGCGAAGGCGAAGTGCTAACCGTTGGTGAAGGAGATGGTGAAGCGCTCACCGATGGTGATGGACTTGGCTGATTAGCGCCAGGGATGAAAACACCAGGTTCGAATATTTCGGTACTGATTGAGCTGCCGGCTGCTGCTCCTGTTTTTATCTGAGATAAGAAATATGGGCCAACTAAAATCGAGCCAGTGCTTGTGCCCTTGAGTTTTTGGTATGCAGCTACATTTTTGATTAAGCGTTTGGTCTGCGCTTCCACCAAGTAATACTTCTTGCTTGCGTCGCGCACAAACCTGCCTAGAGTTGCGGTTGACTTAGGAAGGTTTGCACAAGTTCCAGCATCTAGCGGTAGTCCCCTACCTGGGTAGTGCGAAGCATCTATATCACTTAGTGGGTATAGCTTTCCGGTGATTGCAACAAATGGCCTTGCATCACAAACAAATTTGATACCGCTCAGTCTTGCAGTTTTGCTATAGCCCTTCATTTGGTTTGTAGTCAAAGTGCGTGGTGACTTGAGCCCAAGAAGTGCAGCTTGATTTGAATTAGCGACAATTAGGGCTCGATCAAATCCATCAATTAGGTAATTGACTCGCCCAAGCCTTACAAAGCTTCCCGGTGCCACTACCGCGCTACCGGAAGAAATCTGAGCTAGAGCGGATTTAGAAATGGTTTCAATCTTGTTACTTGGCAAAGCGACAGCAACTCTGCCGGCCTCGCTGGAACTAAGCAGGGGCCGCTTTAGTCCATCCTCAATTAGGTGAATGGGGCCGGTTGCTGAGGTTCTAGCCAAGAAGCCATCGGCCAGCGGCACCGGTGAGTCCGGAATTGCACTCAAAAGCTCAAGAGAAACTACTGGAGCATCTTTTGCAAGCACCTGGTTGGCGGCGGCTCTGCGCTTACCTTCTTTTGTAATCAGGAATTGAGTGCCATCGGGACTATTCACAATTGTTTTCATAGGAATATTTGATGCCACAGCGGTCAAGCCCTCTGTGAGCATGGTTCCAGTTGATTTTGGGAACCAAATTGAGAAATCAACATCAGCTGCAGTTGCCGCGTCTACCTCATAGGCAAGATTGCCATCAAAAATTGTTAGACCGCCGGTGCTCTGATTTACAAAGGAGACACCCTTACGAATAATTGGTTTGCCCCAAGGCATTTTCTTGAAGGCAGAAACATTTACTGATGAAAGCGCTGGTACACCAATTCTGGAATCAATCAAGGATTCGTTGTCAAGAATTTGACGCTTTAGTCCATCTTGAATAAAGAAAGTCTGGCCATTTTCACCCTGGATGTACTCGGTCATATTGTTTCCAGTTACCAAGGCACTCAACTGAGAAGAGGTTAAGGTCACCGCGGTTGCACAGTCAACGCCAAACTGAGCGGCCTGGGTGCAGTTGGTGAACGGGTACTTTTTCCCACCGTCAACAAAGAAATGGGTTCCCGCAGTTGACTTCACGACTCTGTTCATCGAGCCGGCATCCTTGAATGAGTCAAGGTAAGCCTGAGAGATTGTTCCCAGTGGCCCAAGAGGCTTTAGGGCTGCAACAGTATCTGGGTCATCAATCAGGTACTTATTGTTATCAATAATGAAATATGTACCGGAGTCAGAACTCTTAAGTAAGAAGCCACCACCAATAGTGTTTCCAAACCAGTCGGTGTAGAAGCGCCAAAAGTTTCTGTTGCCATAAGCACTGCAGGCATCACCGGTGCCATAGAGATTTCTCATGGCAGCTTCATTAGGCACATAAGGGGTGTAGTAGTAAAGCGAAGCAGTAGCTTGACTTTTCAGCATGAACGTTTTTGAACCACAGTCGATGCCACGACTGGCTTCCACGTTTGCTGCTTGGTGACGACGGGTGATGTTGGTGCCAACTCTTAGGTAGGTAAATGATCCTCGAGGATCTCCGTACCACTGAAGCTGTCCAGCTCCTTTATACATCTGGTAGAAAAAGCCTGCCGAAGATCTTGCGCAGTCTGCGGTATCTGGACAGTTCATACCCATTGCAAAGTCATACATGCGCTTGGTTGGATTAGCGCCTTGAATGAGACCCTGTTCTTTTTGAAGAGTCACAATCAGAACCCTTGGGTTTATCTTGCAAGCATTGGCAACCGTGTAAATAATTTGTGCAGCAGTTTGATTCTGCATCGCTGGTAGTGACTCACAACGACCAGACTCGCCAGTCATGGCGGGAGTATCGGTGACAAAGTCACGGAT
>WLGC01000122.1 GCA_009703465.1 Actinomycetota bacterium
AAACCCTAACCTCACTATCAATCAAGGCGCCAAGCCTTGAGGCCCCGGTTTCTGCTCTCTCTGGTGGAAACCAGCAGAAGGTTGTTATGGCCAGGGCTTTGCTTTCAGATCCACTCATGATCTTGGCAGATGAGCCAACTCAGGGTGTTGACGTTGGTGCCCGCTCGGATCTTTATGAGATTTTGCGAAAAGCATCAGCTGACGGCATTCCGGTTGTAGTTGCATCCTCGGATGCAAAAGAGCTTGAGGGTCTTTGCGACACCGTCTACGTGTTATCGCGTGGTCAAGTTGTAAAGGTTTTGCAAGATGGTGAGAATCGCGAAAAGGCCATGATCGAAGCCGCGGTTACCTCAACCACTAAAGTCATTCGCATTGAACGAGAGCAGCGCGAGCAAAAGCTAGGCAATGAAACTTTTGTTGACAAGTTCCGGAGGTTCCTAAGAGGCGATTACGCTCCACCGGTAATGCTGGCAATTGTTATGGTGGCGCTGGCGTTATACATCTTGCCAAGGAGTGACACCTATCTTGGCGATTTCAACATCAGTTCTATTTTGCTACTGGTAAGCGCCCTAGGTTTTGTCGCCATTGGACAAACCACAGTAATGATGACCGGTGGAATTGATTTATCCAGCGGTCCACTGATTGGATTTTTGGTTGTCATCGCGTCGTTCTTCATTAACGACGAGGCGCCACTAACCGCAATCATTCTTGGACTAGTCACCATGGCAGTTGTAGCAGCGCTAGTGGGGCTTATCAATAGTTCCTTGATTCGCTTTGTGAAATTTACTGCGATTGCTGCCACCTTGACCACCTATATAGCAATCGGTGGCTTCGCCTTTATTTTGCGTCCAGAGCCAGGTGGCTACATCAGTATTGCGGTCTCGGAAATCTTGAATGCAACTCTTGGACCAATCCCATACGTGTTCATTGTTCTAGTGATTGCCACATTGGGAATGGAGCATTTGCTTCGTAAGTCCCGCTGGGGCTGGCAGCTTCGAGCAGTGGGTTCAAATGAGGAATCTGCGCGCCAAGTTGGTGTCAAGACAACCCGAACAATTATTGGCGCCTATGTGATCGCCTCATTGTTTGTTTTCCTTGGCGCGACTCTGCTGATGGTTCAGCTAGGTATCGGAGATGCTTCTCAGGGTGTGACCTACACGCTAAGCGGCATCACCGCAGTTGTTCTTGGTGGTACATCTTTGATGGGTGGACGCGGAACTTACGTTGGAACCCTGATGGGTGCCGTTCTACTTATTCAAGTATTGAACGCCACAGTGTTTCTTGACCTTGACCAAACCTGGCAGTACTTGCTGCAGGCAGCGCTTATTCTGCTTGCCGCAGTTATTTACAGCCTGGCTCGCGGTCAGAAAATAAAACTTAAACGCTTGTAATTTACTCCCTGGAGAATAGGGGTCCTTGGAAGAGGACCCCTATTTACATTTCCAAAAGATTTATGCCGGGTTATTTCCGCGGCGAGTAAGCTCTGCGATTGCCGACCAGTCTAAATCTTTGAGCTCAGGATCAACCTGTGCTGTTTCAAAAAGCTTTCTAAGCACTGCAGCAACTGGAAGAGTAAGTCCCCCAGCACTTGCTGCATCCTCAATTAGCTTTAGATCCTTCAAACCAAGGGTCATTGAGAAACCAGGAGGTGTATAACGACGATTAACAATCATTGGACCGTAGCCGGCATATGCAGATCCAGCAAAAGCGGTGTGAGTCAGGATTTCCATAAAGGTATTTGCATCAACGCCACCAGATTCAACCAGGGCAACTGATTCACCAATTGCCTGGAGGGCGTGAATCAAGTTGTAGTTGACTCCAAGTTTTACCAGATTGGCTTTAGCGTGATCGGTGCCTACGTTCCAATACTGAGCTGAGATCTTTTCAAAGACCGGGGCGGCAGCCTCAATATCCTTTGGATCTCCAGCTGCAACGATTAGAAGTTTTCCATTGGTGATGGCAATTGGTCTACCCAGTACTGGAGCTGCGATATAACGAATGCCGTGTTTGGCATGAAGTTTGGCCAAAGTTTCTGATGCCTCTGGGCTGAGCGTAGACATGTTGATGTGAATGGTTCCGGCAGTAGCAGCAGAAAGATTTTGCTCACTGAAAACTTCCAGTGCCGCAGCATCGTTACTCAAAATTGAAATCACAAAGTCATTCTTGAGAGCATCAGAGAGCTCTACCTGCACCGCACCCTTAGCAAGCAACTCACTGTTGTCCTTGGCAGAGCGATTCCAGAAATCAAGGGCAAAGCCCTGATCTAGGAGTCGATGGGCCATAGCTGTGCCCATCGAACCCAGGCCGATTAGGGAAACTCTGCTTTTTTCAGCCATTTTTAGCCAATCAATTCGCTGCGAACAAACTCAATTTCACGACTCACATAATCAATGATGTCGCCAGTTTTTAGTTCTGGTGGCAGCACATCCCAGGTGTAGGTCTCAATTTCTAGGTGATCAGATAGCGGAGTGGCTCGATGCATCTTTAGAGCCTCCTGCACGCCAAAGCGAGTTGTTCTGAAAGGACCTAGCTCTTCGAGAAACACCGGAACGTGGAAGTGAGTTCTCATTTCGCTTTCAACCGGATTTGCTTCATAGGCATCTAGAGCTTCACCTAGATTCAAAAACTTAGTAATCTTGCCGTTTTGCTTTAGTGAGGTTTGGCTGAGGTAAATAGTGTCAGTGAATCTACGAAGCGCCGGAATTTTATCTGCGGTAAGTTGCTCGACCCAAAGCGAAGCTGCTTCCTGCAGTTTGAAAATTGGAATACCGGCATTGACAATCTTGGTAAGTGACTCAGTGATGTTTTCAAAACCCACTGATTGGTGACCGATGTCAAAAACTATGCCAAGGTAACGACGAACTGCTCCTTCAGCTTCACTGAGAGAAACCCCAGCCACCTCGGCAAAGTTCCTAATTCCAGCCGGAGAGTAAATACGCTCTTTGAACCAGGTGAGGGTCTCATCAGTTGTTTCTAGATAGCAGGCTGGCTCTGGTTCAATGGCCAGCTTCACCCGTCTTCCG
>WLGC01000123.1 GCA_009703465.1 Actinomycetota bacterium
AGTCTGTGAACACCGCCTTTGTGTCAATGGCTGCGCAGCTAGATCTCTGTGACATTAGAGATACTGCACTTCGCTTTGGTGTTCACCGCGCTGATGGCACTGAACTTCAGTACATACCTTCCTCGGTACTGGGCGTAAATGAAATTGCACCACTTTCCATGGCGGCCGCCATGGCTGGGATTGCCAATAAGGGTGTCTACTGCTCTCCAATTGCAATTGACAAAGTTATTGTCAGAAACACTAAAGCTGAACTTAGAGTTCCAACCAGTAACTGCTCGGTTGCAGTATCTCCTGAAATTGCCGCCGGTATGACTTATGCCATGCAGCGAGTTATGTCTGGCGGTACCGGTGGAGCATCCTCAACTGGAGATAACACCCCATTGGCTGGAAAAACTGGAACCACAGACTCTGGTGTGCACACTTGGATGACTGGTTTTTCTAGCCGAGTTGGAACTGCTACCTGGGTAGGAAACGTAGTGGGAACCAAATCACTCAGCGGAATTAGAATCAATAAAAAAATTGCCAGCACACTTCGTCACGATATTTGGCGAACCACAATGCAGGCAGCCAACAAAAAATATCCAGGCGTAGCTTTTGATGCACCACCGGCTGACATGCTTGGCACCACAATGATTGCGATCCCAATAATTGCCGGCACAGATCCAACCGCTGCTGAAGAGCTAGTCAAAGCATCGGATCTAAACGCAAAAATTATTCCAACCGCGGTGACCTCTTCTTTCCCAGCCGGTAGCGTAGCCTTCACTAGACCTGCTGCTGGACAAACTCTTCCTCGCGGATCCCAGGTAAAGATTTACGTCAGTGCTGGCGGAGCCGAGACAGTTCCTGATGTTGCCGGTATGTCTGTGGTTAATGCAAAGGCTGCACTTTTGGCAGCTGGTTTCTCTGCGGTTAGCGAACCACAACCATCTCAGGGTCAGTTCTTTGTAAAGCACCCGACTATTCCTAAGGGTCGTGTGGTTTCCACTGATCCACCAGCCGGTTCAGCAGCTGATCAGGCTGGGGCAATTCTGCTGATTATCAGCTCCGGTCCATAGCCGTGCAGTGGCTCTGGGCGCTGGTGAGCGTGGCTGTTGCCATTGCAATCTGGGCCATTTTCATTGAACGGCAGCTATTTGCCATTCGTCGACAAAGCATCAAAATTCTGCCAAATGGTTCAGCCCCTATAACCGTCCTGCAGATTGGTGATACTCACTTTGCCCCTTGGCAGCGCCGAAAAGCCAAGTTCGTCTCAGAGCTTGCTGCCCTGAATCCTGACCTAGTAATCAATACCGGAGATAACCTCGGCCACAAAGATTCCATTGGATTCACCCTGACTGCTTTTTCACGGTTGCTAGAAAAACCGGGCGTTTTTGTGAATGGGTCAAATGATTACTACGCACCGGTTTTGCGAAATCCACTTGGCTATCTAGTGAAGCCCTCAGATCGAAGCGAAGGCGCAGTTCTTGAAACTTCAAGACTGGTGGGTGGCTTCACCTCAGCCGGTTGGGTAAACCTAAACAACAAATCTGGAACATTAGTAGTCAACGGCATCAAGCTTGGTTTTCTTGGAGTTGATGATGCTCACGATGAGCTAGATAACTTGTCCTCAATTCCAACACAGGCAAAAGAACTTATCGGCAGCGATTTGATTATCGGGGTAAGTCACGCACCATACCTTCGTGTTTTGGAAGCCATGAGCGAAAATGGTGCCGAGTTAGTTTTCTCGGGTCACACCCACGGCGGCCAAGTTTGTATTCCTTTAGTTGGAGCATTGACAACAAACTGTGATCTGCCAAATAAAAACGCTAAAGGTTTGAGCGCTTGGAAATTCTCTGGCCGAGAACTGCTGCTAAGTGTTGTTGCTGGACTAGGAAATTCTATTTATGCGCCGGTTAGATTTTTCTGTAGACCAGAGGTAAGGCTAATTACCTTGGTAGCAAAGAGCTAATCAGTAGCTTAAGAATTAATTGACCACACCGCTGGGCCAAGAGCAATCCATTGCCCTGATTGGTTATCACAGCGTGCAGTTATTTCTTCAACAAAGCAGGTAATTGAACCGACAGTAATCTTGCTGCCACTTGGTAAAACTAAAGCTGCGGTTGGATCTTGGAACTGTCCTGAGGCGCAGGCAAATTCTGCAATCTCGCCGATTTCTGGAGTGTTGGCCCAAAGCTGAACCTGGTAGCCGTAGCTTCCCTCGCACTCAGCCGGAGGTGGTACCGGTTGGTATTGAGCAGCTGCTTCGTTTTGCTCACAAAGAACGCGATCTTCCATCGGAGTGATGGTGCACCAGGTTGGACCATCGCCGACCTTAAAACTAAACCAGTCAAAGCCATCGCTATAAGCAGCCGGGTCAACCTCGATAAGTTCAGCCGGAGGGGCACTTGGTGCCAGGGCTTGGTCAGGGGTTGGGGTTGGCTGAGTTGAGGCTGAGATGTTGCCGTCCATCGGAGTGGCAGCACACCCCCCGAGAGTGAGAGCAAGACCTAAGCTCAACGAAGCAAAGAGCAGTCTAGACATACCTAAAGGTTAGCTTGAGCAAAGAAATTATTTCGCAGACTCGCGACTGCAGTGGTTACGTTTTTATAAAAGGATTTAGAACTCTTTGGCAACCAGCTCGGCAATTTCGTAGGTGTTCAACGCTGCACCCTTGCGCAGATTGTCACCCACCACGAACAATTCAATTGAGTTTGGGAAGTCCAGTGACTGTCGGATGCGTCCAACGAAGGTTGGATCCTGGCCGACAACCATCAGCGGGGTTGGGTATAGGTGCTTCTCTGGCTCATCAACCACTCGAATTGTTGGCTGCTGCTTCAAAACAGCTCGAACCTCATCAGCGGTCAACGGGTTAGCAAACTTGGCATTCACGGTCAACGAGTGTGAAACCTGAACCGTTACTCGAACGCAGCTGGCGGCAACCTTAAGGTCACTGATGCCTAGGATTTTTCTAGATTCGTTTCTAACCTTTAGCTCTTCAGAGGTGTGACCACCTTCTTTTAGCGAACCAGCAAATGGAATAA
>WLGC01000124.1 GCA_009703465.1 Actinomycetota bacterium
GTTTTGTGCGGCTAGGTTTGCTCCGGCTGGAAGTCCTACTCGGGCTGCAGCTGATGCACCGAATGAAACGGTATCGGTTGTGATAAGTATGTCTGAATCAAGAGCAGTTATAGCTGTTGAGCTTTGGGTGTAACTCGAAGTTGCAACAACAGTAATAGGACCTGCGCGCGGAACGATTGAGTTTGTAAGCATTGCGGTAGAGGCAGTGACCACACCACCCTTGAGGGTAATGCTGCCAGCAGTCAAGGCGGTACCTACTGTGATACCACCGGTGTTGCCATCTTTACCAAAAGTAATTGAAGAGGCACCGGTACCCATGTTCATGGAGGTGTTGTTGAATGCCGCGGCAAAGTTATTTGTCAGCGGGCGAACGACAATTGCGCCGGTGGTTGAAAACTCGCTGGACTGGGCAGAGTTCTGAGTGACGATGTCCGCTACCAGTGAGATTGGGCTGCTACTTGATGTAATAAGTGCAGTAATTCCTACCGGGTTTGAAGCGCGTGCTCCAAAGTAAATCTTGTTGTTGGTAGCTCCAGTCTGTGTGCGGGCAGAAAGGGCAATACCGGCCTTGGTTGCGTTATTGGTTTTACCCTCAAGGTAAATTGGGCCACCGTTAGCAAGCACCTCGGTGTAGTTCAATTCAATTCCAGCGCCAACCACTCCAGCGCTTCCTGACTGCGCTGCGCCTGATCCACTGGATCCATAAAGACTTACACCGCCACCGACTCCGGTTGCCGCAATTCTCACACCAGTTTCAGTGGAGTCATTTCTACCGGTGTAGGTAAATAGACCTGAAGAGAAAAGCGTGGTGGCATCTGCTGCATCACCAATCATGGTGATGGCATCTGGCTGAGTACTTGCCGAGATTACAGAGGCGCCGTCAACAAAGGAGGCACCTAGTATGTAAAGACCAAAGCTAGAGGCGTAATTTAACGAAGTTGACTTACCAAATAGGCCAATCTTTCCAGTGCCACTATTAATGTTTGGCGCAAAGGCCATTAATCCAGGCTCTTGGCCTGTAGCTGCCGCTGATTGCGAACCTCGACCAGAAACCACAATGTCACCATTTCCAGATAGCAATTCTGTTCGGGTGCCAAGCGAAACTCCAGGAGTAGCACTTGCGTTTCCCGATGCTTCGGCGCGTGCGTAGCCATCTGGGAATCCATCACCAGCGGTTCGCACAACCGCTGCTGAGATATCTGCGTTCACACCACCATCATCAAGACCACCGGCGATTGTGATTCTTCCGCCCTGAGAGTTGAATCGGTTGAAGTTTCCGATGCCAATTCTTCCGCTCAGGTTGTTTTCAGCATCTGCCCAGAGAGTAATTGGGCCACCAACAGTTTGGAATAGCTTCTGGGAAGAGATGCTGGCTCCGGCACCGGTGGTGATAAATCCGGTTGCCTTGATCAAAATTGGAGCACCACTAGCGGTGGTGGTCATGTTTACCGCACCGTTCAAGGCTATGTTTCCGCCATACATTCTTAGGCTGTCTCTTGCAGAAATTGCAATCGAAGAATTAATGTCGGCAGCATTCTGTGTTGATCCACTGCTACCGGCATTTCCAAATTGGAATGAGGCTGGGGCAATAGTAAATGACCAGTCGCTGTCGATGTTGGTGACCGCGTCAAAGCTTTGGTTTGGTGAGGTAATGGCAATATCACCGGTGACATTGAAGGCGAATCTTGAGTCATCGGTGATTTTGCTGGTTAGAAGCTTTAGTCCACCGGCAGTAGTGAAAGTAGAACCGTGGATGTTGCTTGTTCCCTTGTGAGCGGCAAGGCTGCTAGTTGCAGTTATCGAAATAGAGTCATCGGCTGTATTAGTTGAGATCAGCCTGGTATTTGCCGGTGTTGAAGATCCCCAAGCGTTGAGCTCCAAAGCGGCACACTGACTTCCGCTACCCACCGAAGCACAACGCGCATTTGAATCAATTCGAATCTTTCCAGCACCAACATTGAATTCAGTGATGCTTGATGCACCGGTACCAATGACACCAATAGCAGCTTGGCTGCTGGCAACTGCTCCGTTTGTGGTTTGGCCACGAACCAGCACGTTTCCACCGGCAGTCAGAATCTTCTGCACGGCAGTACTGCTTGCAGTGAAACCAATTGAAACTCCTGATAGCGGGAATTCACCGCTTGTGGTTGCACCCAGGTGAGCGTTCATGTTTACTGTTCCAGAACCAGATGCCCAACCTGCTGGACGGAACGGGAAGTTGGCATCTGCCTCAGCACCGGCAAGGGTAATGTCGGCTCCGCCAGTTGTGGCACAGGCTGAGCCAGTCCACATGGTGCACATAGTTGAACCGTTGGCTACAGCAACTGCACCAGCGCCATCCATATCTTGATCTGCCCAGAAGGTAATTGGGCTTCCGTTAGTTCTAAAGTTTCCGGCCGCACCATTTATAACAGAGCGCTGCGCCTTGAAGAGTAGTCCCTTACTTGCATTCGTTCCTGCTCCGGTCTGAGTGAAACTTCCAGATGGGTAGACATCGCGGCCATAAATTTCGACATCGCCGACCACGCTGTGAGTTCCAGCAACTGTAACTGAACTAGTTGAAAGGCCGTTGTCTTTACCAACTCGAAGTGAGGCAATTCCATTTGAGTTTGACGACCAAGTAGTAGCAGCCGCAAATGTGTCGCCCTTTGGCTCAACTACAACGCCACCGGTGGTAGCTACAACCATGTTTGCACCGCTAGACGGCGTTGAAATCTTGTCACCGATGATCTTCACATCTGATGAAGAAGCCGTTGGTACCAAGCTGTTTGCGCAGCGAGGAACGGAGTTGGTAGCTGGGTTACAGAAACCAAACACCGATGTGCGCTCACCATAAGCTGAGAAATAGTTTCCGATGCGAACACCGGCAGCCCCGCCATCAACAGTGATGTCACCGGTTGGTGCAAGCAATGCGGCACCGTTCATTTCAATACCACCGCGAGAACTATTTGCCGGAGCGGATCCTTCAAATAGAATTCCACCGGTTCCTAGAGCCTGAACCAAGAA
>WLGC01000125.1 GCA_009703465.1 Actinomycetota bacterium
ACTTCAAACGGCCAAAAAGCTGCTGCCGGTGCCAGGGCTGCGTTGCCAACTGCGAAAGCCAAGCAAGCGGCCTGGGATCTACTAACTAAGTCCCATGAGTTATCCAATGTTCTAGTGGATTCAGCCAGTCTCGGCTTTGTTAGAGTCCAGAATCAAGAGTTACTGTCCCCTTATGTTGATCAGTACTTTGAAAATTCATTGAGGATCTGGCAGGACTACACCTTCAAGATTGCTGAATACCTAATTGAGAATTTGTACCCTCTTCCCCTAGCAAGCGAGGAACTTTCAAGAAAAACTCAAGCCTGGATAGATAAGGCAGAGATAAAGGAGATTCCGGCCTTGCGAAGAATATTTATTGAAGCTAAATCAAATGTTGATCGCGCACTGCAGGCCCAGCAGCGAGATAGGGGAACAAATTAATGGAACTGATTCAATCGGCAACTTCTTGGCTCACCGAAGTATGGCGTGACTGGTCGACTTTGATCAGAATTCTGTTGATTTTTGTCCTGGCAATTATTGCTAGATCGCTACTTCTGGTGTCAGTTCGGCGAGTAGTAGCCGGAATTGTTTCTGGTGCAAAGTCAAAGGCTGAGACATCGGGGGCTATTGCTCGAGCCCGTGTTGTGCAACGAGCAAAGACTATGGGTTCTGTTTTATCGAATATCATCACCTGGACGGTATTCACCCTGGCGGTAACCATGATCCTAAGTGAATTGGGAGTAGCAGTAGGGGCATTAATTGCTGGTGCCGGAATTATTGGTGCGGCTATCGGTTTTGGTGCGCAGAATCTCGTTCGTGACTTTCTCTCCGGGCTTTTTATTGTTTTAGAAGATCAGTACGGCGTTGGCGACAAAGTTGATCTCGGTGAAGCAAGTGGAGTAGTTGAGAATGTCGGACTAAGAGTTACCAAACTGCGTGATTCAAAAGGAACAGTTTGGTTTGTTAGAAACGGTGAAATCCTAAGAGTTGGAAATCTTTCTGCAAAATCAACCAACACAGCAAAGAAATCCAGTGGCAAATAATTTTGATGATGCCGACCGAGTCGAGACGGTAAGAATTCGTGGACTCAGCGGTGAAGCAACCGGTGGCAATTTCTACAAACTGGTCGGCGGCTCTGAAACGTTCAAAAAGTTAGCCGCGAAATTTTATGAAGGTGTAGCTAGCGATCCGCTTCTAAAACCAATGTATCCAGAAGAAGATCTTGGTCCTGCCCAGTTACGATTGCAGCTGTTTCTAGAACAGTATTGGGGTGGTCCTGCGACCTACCAAGAACTAAGAGGCCACCCACGCCTGCGGATGCGCCACAGTGATTTCAAAATTAATCCAGCTGCTCGTGAACGGTGGCTTTTACACATGCGCGCAGCAGTTGACTCACTCTCGCTGCCGCAGACTCAGGAAGCTGAGCTTTGGGGTTATTTGGATCGTGCGGCAACTGCCATGCTCAACACTTTTGAAGATTAGAAACGCGTAGCTACCTTTGCCAAAACGTGACCGTGAGCGCTGCTTAGTCTGACCCAGCCATCGGCGTGGAAGAGACCAACCTCTTCGTTTTCGGTAAGAAAACCTAAGCTTGCTGCAGCAAAGGCTGCTCCGGTTGGAACCAATGACTGCAAATCAATACCGCGCCCCCAGATCTCACCTCTAATTCGTGCGGCGATTGGACCACCGACAGACTCTGGAATGGATGTTGCAACCTCAGCAATTCCATCTCTGGCAATTTGAGTGAGTCGTGACTCGTTGATGGTTCCTTTAGCTTGCCAACCTTGACGCGGTGGTGAAATACCAGCCCACGGTGCTCGCTGTGATTCGTTGAGTTGAATCTTAAATTCTTTTGTTTGATCATCGCTTAGTAAGTGCGCAAGTCGCTCCTGAACAGCCCCGATGGGTACCAAGACGTCTACCTCAGCTTCTCCAGCTAGCTCGCAGGTACGCAGACCCAATATGGTTGGGCCCTTATCCATCAGGTTGCCAGAGTAAATCGGCGCAACGTAGGCGGCAAGTAAATCGCCAAAGGCTCTTAGGCGCACCAAACCGTCCGGATCTAGCTTCTTTGCCCGGGTTAGGTAGGACTGAAGATCGGCAGCGCTTTGTTGATCAGCAAGAACAAATGGGTTAATCATGACCGTTCTAAACTAACCTGTCAGTGACCCTGTTTAGCGAAAGAATTGGTCAAAATTATGAATCCCCGAATTCCCGAGAACCCGCTAGCGGAAATGATTAGCACGCTTGATCTAGAAAGCATCTCGAATTCAACCTCAAAAGAAGACCTTTTTCAAGGACCCAGTCAATGGATGCCTCACGGCAGAGTCTTTGGTGGGCAGGTTCTTGCACAGAGCCTGGTAGCTGCTTCCAGGACTGTTGAAAACCGCGCCGTTCACTCTATGCACGGATACTTCCTGAGGCCAGGGGATATAAACCTGCCAATTACTTATTCGGTAGATCGACTGCGCGATGGAAGATCTTTTGGAACTCGAAGAGTTCAGGCTTTTCAAAAAGATGAGCCGATTTTTTCAATGATTGCTTCTTTTCAAGAGCATGACCCAGGTCTGGAGCATCAAGATGAATTTCCAAACGATATTCCAGATCCTGAAACTCTTCCAAGTGCTGCAGATCTGATGGGAGACAACCCACATCCGGTTGCTCAGTATTGGTCAAAAGCCAGGCCTTTTGACATGAGGCATGTTGGTTCGCCAATTTATTTCAAAGTTGAAGGAAAACACGTTGCCCATCAAGCAGTTTGGCTTAGATCTCTTGGAGCGATGCCAGATGATCAAAACCTGCACACCGCCGCTTTGGCTTATGCAAGCGATTACTCGATTTTGGAAAGCATTTATCGGCAACACGGAATTGCCTGGTCACATCCCGGATTGAAATCAGCCAGCCTAGATCACGCAATGTGGTTTCATCGTCCGGCCAGAGTCGATGAATGGATGCTCTACGTGCAGGAATCGCCAAGTGCTCAAGGTGGACGCGGTTTGGCACTTGGCAAGATTTTCAATACCAAG
>WLGC01000126.1 GCA_009703465.1 Actinomycetota bacterium
GGTGTCCTTTACTTTGCCCACTAGCTTGGTGACGATTCTGGTTAGCTCATCTACTCGAGCCTGGCGGGATCCGCCAACATCAAGAATCAAACGGCTAAAGTTTGAGGTCTTTACCTGAACTGCCAGACGGGTTAGCTCCTGCAAAGCCTCTACTGTTTCAGGGTCTGAGATCAGGTTTAGGTTGCTGTCGCCGTTGGCGGTTACCTCAAGGTAGGCGCGGCCCTGTCGAACGTCAATGTCGATATCGCCATCTAGGTCAAAGATGTCTAGCAATTCCTCTAGGTAGTCAGCGGCAATGTCGCCTTCTTCTTCAAGCTCTTTTGCGGTTGGCTCAGAGCGCTTTGAGGTGCTTACCTCTTCAGAGGTTTCAACCTCTTCTGTTTCAGTTGCTTCTAGATTCTCATTTGCCATTTGTGTTTTTGCCCTTCTTGGCGCGAGCCTTGCTAGGTGGCTGAACTCGCTGTTTTGAAATCTGTACATTTTCGGCACCTTCGCCTGAAGCTGTGGTCTCGTCGCTCTTAGGCAACTTGCCCTTCTTCTCAAGACGGGCCTGGCGGTCTTTGTATGCCTGGGATCCTGGGGTTGGCATGTTGCGAATAACAATGAACTGCTGGCCCATGGTCCAGAAGTTCGAAGCCAACCAGTAGAACATAACTCCCAGTGGGAAGGAAATACCTGAGATAGCAAAGATCACCGGGAAGACAATAAGCATGATCTTCTGGGTCTGCATGTATTGGCTGTTCATGGTGTCAGGGTTTTGGTTCTTAGCCATGATCTGCTTCTGGGTGATGAACTGGGTGGTGCTCATCACGATGATCATTACCGCAGCAAGGATTTTAACCTCAAGGGTGCTGCTGGTTAGAAAAGTATCTTTTAGTGGAGCACCAAAAAGCTCAGAGATAGCGAACTGATTTGAAAGCTGTAGGTTCATCAAACCAACTCCGCCGGTGCCACGGGTTAATGAGTTCTGGGCATCTAGCAGCACAAAGAACAAACCAGAGAAAATCGGCATCTGAATCAAAAGCGGCAAACATGAGGCCAATGGGTTTGAGCCGGTTCTCTTATAGAGCTCCATCTGCTCTTTGGCCATCTTTTCGCGAGAATCGCGATCCTTCTTGCCTTTGTATTTCTTCTGAAGCTTGGCAATTTCCGGCTGAGCCAGCATCATGTTTCGCTGGCTCTTAATCTGCTTCACAAAGATAGGAATTAGGGCTGCACGAACCACAACGGTTAGTCCCACAATGGACAAAACCCAGGTGATACCGGCTGCTGGAGCCATGCCCACCAGGGTGAATAGGGAGTGGAACGAGACCAAGATAAGTTCAATAACCCATTTAATGGGCCATAAGAGATCTGGCATTTGCTAACCCTTCTTTGGAACTACATAGCCCTTTTCAGAAACCTGAAAAAAGCCAAAACCTGCCTTTACCTCGTCGACGCCTCCTTGCGACCACGGGTTGCAGCGAACAATTCGGCCCACGGTATAAACCGCACCAACCAAAACTCCACGCTGCTGAATCTGCCCCAAACCATAAGCGCTACAGCTTGGGTAATACCGGCAAACATCTCCATAGAGCGGAGATATCAGCTTTCGGTACAGTTTCAGGAATCCGATAACCAAATTCCTTGGTACCAACCAGATTATGTAAAGTAAATTCACCTATCTGGCCTTTTTCACCCCGGTTTGCACCGAGGCAATAAGTTCTTCTCTGAGTTGGGCCCAAGAAATCTGCGCCGCCCCCGGTAGTGCTCTAACCACTACGGTCAACCCCGATGCGTTTTCCCCAAGTAATTCCCTGGAGATTTCTCGCATTCGCCGCTTGACCAAATTTCTTTTTACCGCCCCTCCGACGGTTTTTGCCACCACAAACCCAAATCTGGTGTGGGGCTGATTTTCTTCGAGTTTTATGTAGGTGACGAGATTCTCTGAGCCGATTTTTCGACCCAGTCTCATGGTGCTTCGAAAGTCATCGGCTTTGATCAACCGGTTCTGACGAGCTAGCACGATTCACCTGCTCCCAAGAAAATCTTTGCGCCCATTAAAGGCAGATTTCTTGTTTAGGCTGAAAGCTCGGTGCGACCCTTGCGGCGACGCGCTGAAAGAATTGCGCGACCGGCACGGGTGGACATGCGCAAACGGAAACCGTGGGTCTTAGCCCTGCGGCGGTTGTTTGGCTGGAAAGTGCGCTTTGACATATTTTCTCCGTAAAGATTGGGGCATCTGCGTCAACAAGTGCAGAGCAACCCCCTAAATCTAGTGCCAGTAAGTACTACAGCGCAACTTTTTCAGGCCTTTTTTAATTTCCCAAAACTAACGATATAGAAACTTAATTTGCATTAAGACCTAGATATCCACAACAATCAGATGTTGCCGGATTTTCTGTGGATAAAGATATCCACAACCTATCCAAATCTTGTCCACAGGCAGGAAAACCAGGTGGAGAATAAAGGCAAATCTCGATGAGAGCAAGGAACCGGCAGGTTCCCGATCTTGTGGATAACTATTTCATTTTAGGAAACTATGGCAGATGACAGTGTGGTCACCGACCTCTGGCAAGAACTAGTTGCCAAGCTAAATAGCGACGATCGTCTAACCCCTCAACTGCAGGGCTTTATGAGCTTGGTTGAGCCAAAGGGTATTTTGGGTGAAACCCTCTATCTTGAGGTGCCAAATGAGCTCACCCGCGAAATGATCCAAACCCGCATGCGAACCTATATTCAAGAGGCAATGGCCGAATCTGGTGAAAATGGCGGCCCAAATAACTTTGCCGTGGTGGTAAACCCAGATATTGAATCAGCCTTCGAACCGGCTGAGCCCCTTGAGGAAACCCTAGCCACGGTCACCCCAATTGGCACCCCGGTCAGCTACCAGGAATTCAGACCGGGCCGTGGTTCCTCAAACAATAACTTCGACACAAGGCTGAACCCAAAGTACACATTTGACTCATTTGTCACCGGGGGCTCAAACCGCTTTGCCCACGCAGCAGCTTTTGCTGTTTCTGAA
>WLGC01000013.1 GCA_009703465.1 Actinomycetota bacterium
GATGCAGGACTACCTAAACATTGTTTATCTAGATGGACAGTGGTGGATTATGGCCAAAATGTGGGAAAGAGTCGGCGACGCAGAACCAGCCTAAACACTGGGGATAACTCAGATTCCTTTCCTGCCAGACTCATAGTCTTGGCCGGTGGTATTGAGTGGAATTTTTGCAAGCCTTGGGGCAATTTACATATTTGTAGTTTCCTGGCCGCTGAGCGTGATTGATATTCGCGAGCATAGACTTCCAAATAAATTCGTCTTGCCAGCTTTCCCAATAATTATTCTGGGTTTTTTAGTAGCCAGCGCTCTTCAAAACAGTTGGCAGCAAACGTTACATGCACTAACTGCATCCAGCCTGGCTTTTGCGATTGGTTTACTAATCAACCGCTATGGATCACTAGGCATGGGAGATGTAAAGCTGCTAGCTGCGACAACTTTGTCGCTAGCTTGGTTCAATCTTTTTGCTCCGATGCTGGCACTGGCCATGGGCCTAGTTGCCGCCGCCACAGTAATTCTTATCCTGCTGGCTGCCGGCCGAACCACGCTCAGCCAGTCAATAGCGCTCGGGCCCTACTTGCTTTTGGGTTTCGTAGTGACCCAGATACTCACTTGGTCTTGGTACTTCGGCGGCTTTGACCCATATTTTTTTAGATAAAGCCTTTTGCCCGATAGATACCTGGTGATTTCGAGGTGGGCAGCTTGGGCCTCAGCTTTTGAGAGGTACTGATCTTGAAGTCCCCAAAGTCTTTTTGCCCAGGTGTCGGAGTGAGCATCATCCTTCGGCAGGTGCGCGAGTTCATGCAACATTGTGTCTTTGTCGAAGTGGCACAAAAGCATCGTGTCGGTGTCTTTATCGACCCAGGCCATTGAATGCCTAGGGGAGCGAACAGCGCCTAGGTGAGAGTGAATTCTTACCCAGTTGAGTTTGTACTTCTTCTCACGCAGCACTTTATCTAATAGCAACAGAGTGGGTTTCCAGATTGCCCAGGCTTCGGCTTGGAAACCAGGAACCGGCCTAACCTCAAAAGAGAATTTTGTTGCCCAGAGTGGTAGTTCGCGAAAGCGGCCACCAATTTTTCTAGTGACTAGTTTTTCAGGGGCCAAAAACTATAGCCCTGGCTTAGTCATCGATAACACGTTCAACGCTTTATCAAGTTGATCCATTGTTAGTTTCTCGCCGTCAACATAACCAAGCTCAATGGTGGCCTCTCGAACAGTCAGTCCTTTGGCTACCGAATGCTTGGCAATCTTCGCCGCAGCCTCATAGCCAATAAATTTGTTCAGCGGAGTGACAATCGATGGGCTTGATTCAGCTAGCGCAAGTGCTCTGGTTTTATTGGCTTCAAGTCCCTCAATTGTGCGATCTGCTAGCAGTCTCATTGAGTTTGACAATAAACGCACTGATTCAAGGAGAGAATTTCCCATAACCGGTATCGCTACGTTGAGCTCAAAGTTTCCACTGGCACCAGCCCATGCAACAGTTGCATCATTTCCAATTACTTTTGCGCAAACCATCATGACGGCCTCAGGGATAACTGGGTTTACCTTGCCCGGCATGATTGATGATCCAGGCTGCAGGTCTGGAATGCTGAGCTCACCCAATCCAGTGTTAGGCCCAGAACCCATCCAGCGAAGATCGTTATTAATTTTGGTAAGTGACACGGCCAGCACGCGGAGAGCACCGGATGCCTCAACTAGGGCATCTCTTGCTCCCTGAGCCTCAAAGTGATCGCGTGCTTCAGTAATTGGAAGCTTTGTCTGCTGGACTAGAAGTTTTATTACTTCTTGCGGAAAGCCCTTTGGGGTGTTGATGCCAGTGCCTACGGCGGTTCCACCAAGTGGTACTTCGGCGGTGCGGGCGATTGTAGATTCAACTCGCTCAATCGCGTAGCGAATCTGTGCGGCATAACCACCAAATTCTTGACCAAGAGTAACCGGGGTGGCATCCATTAGGTGGGTGCGACCAGCCTTCACTACGCTTTGCCAAAGATCACGCTTTTTCTCCAACGCTTTCGCTAGATGGGAAAGCGCTGGCACTAAATCATTAATCAAGGCCCCGGTAACAGCTAAATGGACTGAAGTTGGAAAAACATCGTTCGATGATTGTGATGCGTTCACGTGATCGTTTGGGTGGACATCTTTACCAAGCGCACGGGTGGCCAGGGTAGCTAGAACCTCATTCATGTTCATGTTTGAAGAGGTTCCGGAACCGGTCTGAAAAATATCTACTGGAAACTCAGCGTCAAATTTTCCAGAAATTACTTCATCGGCAGCACCGGCAATGGCTTTCGCCACCTCCGCGTCAAGCACACCGAGCTTGGCATTTGCCAGAGCAGCAGCCTTTTTGATCTGGGCAAGCGCTGCGATGTGAGCGCTTTCCAAGGGAGTTCCGGAAATTGGAAAGTTTTCTACCGCACGTTGGGTTTGAGCTCGATAAAGCGCTGAGGCCGGGACTTTTACCTCGCCCATGGTGTCGTGTTCAATGCGGAATTCCAATTTAGAACCTCTCGTTACTTAATGCTTCCTACGATAACGCTTTGATGAACTTCACCTTGGGTGAGGGTGTAGTTTGCACCAGCAATAGCCAATTTCCCGTCTCTAATCGCCTCAGAAATGAGCTCACTGCGAGAAACCAACTCATTTATTGTGTCTTCAACGTGCAGAAGGGTTATCTCGTCAATTTTATGCTTTCCCGCGAGATTACCGGCTAGCACGGTGGGCATAATTCGATCTACCAAGTTATGTATGTAGGCGCCCCGATAAGTGGTCTTGCCCGCCACGGCATCTATACCGGCTCTGATGGCACCGCACTCATCATGCCCAAGCACCAGAATCAATGGCACCTTTAGAATCTCAACCGCATACTCCAAAGATCCAATGATTGTCTCGGCTAGAACCTGACCGGCATTTCTAACTACAAAAAGATCGCCAAGACCGACATCAAAGATAATCTCGGCTGAAAGCCTTGAATCAGAACAGCCAAAGAGTGCGGCAAAAGGAGCCTGCTGCTTGGAAAGTGATTCACGGCGATCTATGTCTTGCCGCTGGTGAGCTGGCTGTGCGTTTACAAACCTTTGATTGCCAGCCATCAGTGCATCCCAAGCTCGTTGGGGAGAGTTCACTTCGGCCGGCTCTATCACTTAGCTAATTCCTGTTCGACTAAGGATGCAAAAATTGCCAATTCTTCTAGGCTCGCAGTCGAAGTGAGCGATACAAAATTTCCATCCCGTTCAAGAGTCCAGAGGTAAGGATCCGCATCGGAATTTGCATCTGGCCTTAGAAATTTCCAGTCAGGAATTGCATTTGTGGCGGTCGGGTCATTTTCAAAACCCTGAGTTCGAAGTGCGACCCAGGTTGGGTTCACCTTGAAGGCTTGAGTAAGTCCGATGTACTGATTATCGGGACCGACGAAACCAACTTTCCAAACCAGCACTCCGTCTGAAGACGCACTGCTCCAGCGGGCTTGATTCGCCCACCAACCTTCAGGAAGTGCAGGGGCAATCAAATTTAGTTTGCTAGATGCCTCAGCTGATGCCGCTACTGCTAAATAGTCAACCGGCTTAATGCGGTTGCTGTCATCTCGAGGAACAATCAAAATCGTAATTAAGACAATTCCAAGCGTGGCAATAATAGAAAGAATTAGATTGACCACTGTCTGCTTGGCGCGATGCTTGGCAGCCGAATCTTCGGCAGGAGTTTTCTCCTCAGGATTACTCATTACTTAGGCTTTTTCTTGGCCACAGCATCATCAAGTCTCTTTCGAGCACCAGTGAGCCACATTTCACACTGGTTAGCCAGTGCTTCGCCGCGTTCCCAAAGTTCCAACGATGCCTCAAGTGACACAGAACCCTGCTCTAATTCGGCTACTACTTTAACTAGTTCGTCGCGAGCCTGCTCATAGGTCAGCTTTGAAATGTCGTTGTCTGATTTGCTTGTCATTATTTTCCTAGTCTATTTCCCTATTTTGAAGCCACATCAATCTCACCCTTAGCTAAGCGAACCTTTAGCGCTTGACCGGATTTGACCTTCTTGGAATCAGAAATTACGTGCCCATCAAGATCTCTAAGCACCGCGTAGCCGCGATCAAGAGTTGATTGCGGGGAGAGGCTCTGAACCTGTTTTTTGAGGTGCCCAATATGCATCGCCTCACGCGATAGCAGATTTTCTATTTGCAGATGCATTTGCTCAGTCAGCTGAGTGATTTCCGATTCGTGGATTTCAATAAAGTTGTATGGGTTTGCCAAAATTGGCCGACTAATTATTTGCTCCAGCATGGCAAGTTGATTTGTTATGAATCCATCAATCCGGAGAAAGTTTTTTTGTCGAAGCTGCTCTAGTTTTATTCTTTCTTCCTGTACATCCGGCACCACACGTTTTGCCGCATCTGTTGGGGTTGATGCTCGAAGATCAGCAACATCATCCAGAATTGGGCGATCATTCTCATGGCCGATTGCTGAAACAATCGGAGTCTTTGCGTTTGCTACTGCTCGAACTAGCGCCTCATCGCTAAAGACCATCAAGTCCAGAAATGATCCACCGCCTCGTGCGATGATGATTACATCTACTGCTGGATCAGCATCAAGTTCTTGAATAGCGGCAATAACCTCATTAGCGGCCTTATCTCCTTGAACAAGAGTGTTGATTACTCTAAAGGTCACGTCTGGCCAGCGCAGCTTTGCGTTCTCCAGAACATCTTTTTCGGCATCTGAGTTTTTACCAGTGATTAATCCAATTGTGTTTGGCAGGAAAGGCAATGGCTGCTTGCGCTCAATAGAGGTTAGGCCCTCAAGGGTAAGTTGCGCTCTGAGTCTTTCAATACGCTCAAGCAACTCACCAAGACCAACCTTGCGCATCTCGATAACCTGCATGGTCAGCTTTCCACCCTTAGGCCAGAAAGCGGGCTTGATTAGAGCAACAACTCGATCGCCCTGTTTTAGATCCATTGGAATTTTTGCCACGCTCCAGGCGTGAATGGAAACACTGTTCTCAAGTTTGAGATCTCTAAGTTCACCAAACATGTTGGTCGGACTGATTTTTATTGAAGCAAGTTCTCCTTCAATCCAGAGAACACCTAGACGCTCAATCCACTCCTTTAGAGTGGCTGAAAGCCTTGATACTGGCCAAGGTTCGATTTCAGAGCTCACCTTCGGTGAATCTGTGAATTCATCTTGATTCACAAGGCTCCTAGCTTCCAGTCGACGCAATTCATCAAATCCACGTTTATCATTGATGAGTGACTGACATTAAGAATACCTCGGGCAAAAAGGTTCTACTTGCCTCACCCAGAGGATACTGCGCCGGTGTCGACCGTGCGGTAATTGCAGTCGAAAAGGCCCTAGATCACTATGGTTCACCGGTCTACGTCCGTAAGCAGATTGTCCACAACAAGCATGTCGTCTCATCCTTAGAGAACCGCGGGGCAATTTTTGTCGAGGAAGTCGATGAAGTTCCTGAGGGGGCAGTGCTGGTCTTTTCAGCCCACGGTGTTTCCCCAGCGGTAGTTGCGGCAGCCAACGCCAGAAACCTAAATACTATTGACGCCACCTGCCCACTGGTGACTAAAGTCCACCGCGAGGTTCAACGTTTTGCCGCCGAAGACTATGACATTTTGCTGGTTGGCCACGAAGGCCATGAAGAGGTTGAGGGCACAGCCGGTGAAGCTCCGGACTACGTGCAAATTGTTGATAAACCTGAAAGTTTCAACAAAATTAAGGTTCGCGACCCAAAGAAGTTGATCTGGCTTTCGCAGACCACACTTTCTGTTGATGAAACAATGGAAACGGTTCTCAAACTTCGTGAGAAGCACCCGACACTTCAAAACCCACCAAGCGATGACATCTGCTACGCAACTCAAAACCGCCAGGTGGCCATCAAGAAGGTTGGCGTTGAATCTGACTTGGTGATTGTTGTAGGTTCTGCAAATTCATCAAATACTGTTCGCCTTGTTGAGGTAGCTCTTGAGGCCGGCGCAAAAGCTGCCTACCGCGTTGACTTTGCAAGTGAAATCGACGAAGCCTGGTTTGAAGGCGTTGAAACCGTCGGTGTTTCATCAGGGGCCTCAGTTCCAGAGGAGCTTGTCGACGAAGTGCTGGAATATCTAGCTAAGCGTGAGTTTGGCGATGTCAGAACAGTGCAAACAGTTGAAGAAGACGTTCAGTTCTCACTACCGGCCGAGCTTCGTAAAGAACTCAAGGCCGCTGGGCAAGACGTAAGCAATAAAGCTAAACGCTAAGCACTTTTCAGCGCAGATTATTTATTCTTGAATTCTGTCTCTTTATAAGGGTGACCCTGCTGGTCGTACGTGGTCCAAACGCCAACTTGAATTCCTTCATTGAAGGTCCCTGATCGCATCAATGTGCCATCTTTTCTAAAGAACTCCCAGTAGCCATGCATTTCCCCACTCAGGTACTCACCTTTAAAGCGGGGGTTGCCGTTGTCATAGAAGGGGTTTGGTTGTTCCATGGTTTCAGCTAGATGAATTTCTATAGACTCATTGACTTTCCGGCTGAGCCCAATTGCTTGGCAGTCTCAACAACGCGAACTGACATGCCTGCTTCAGCAGATTTACCCCAGGCGCGCGGGTCGTAGAACTTCTTGTTTCCAACCTCACCGTCAACTTTGACGACACCGTCGTAGTTCTTGAGCATCCAATCGGCAATTTCACGAGTAAAAGCATATTGAAGATCAGTATCGATGTTCATCTTGATTACGCCGTGGCTGACCGCTTCAGAAATTTCTTCTGAGGTTGAACCAGATCCGCCGTGGAAAACTAAATCAAAAGGCTTGTCCTTGCCGTATTTTTCGCCAACAACTTTTTGGATTTCACCAAGTAGTTCCGGGCGAAGTTTTACGTTTCCTGGCTTATAGACACCATGAACGTTTCCAAAGGTAAGAGCAACCATGTATCGGCCGTTTTCACCAAGCCCAAGTGCTTCTGCGGTCTGTAGGCCATCGGCCGGTGTGGTGTAAAGGTGCTCACCCATTCCGCCCTCGACGCCATCTTCCTCGCCACCGACAACGCCAACCTCAATTTCAAGAACTGCGCCAATTCCACTGGTGAGCTTTAGCATTTCCTGAGCAATACTCAAGTTCTCTGCCATTGGAACTGCTGAACCATCCCACATGTGTGAATTGAATAGCGGATTCTCACCACGCTTAACGCGCTCTTGAGAAATTGCAATAAGTGGCCTAACTAGTTTGTCCAGTTGGTCTTTGGCACAGTGATCAGTGTGCAATGCAATTGTGATGCCGTAGTTCTTGGAAACCTCATGTGCAAAAGCAGCCATAGCTGCAGCTCCGGTAGCCATATTCTTTACGGTTGGGCCTGACCAGTAATCACCGCCACCGGTTGTTACTTGAATAATTCCATCTGAACCAGCTTCAGCTAAACCGGCAAGAGCTGCGTTTAGAGTCTGCGAGCTTGAAACGTTGATAGCTGGATACGCAAAGCCCTGCTTCTTGGCACGGTCTAGCATTTCAAGATACTGTTCTGGCGTTGCTACAGGCATTGCTCTGGCTCCTAGTTTCGGCGCTGGTTGGTTTGGGTTATGTTAGCAAGTCTGCCGAATACACCGGCTAACAAATTTAGATAAGTGCTGGTTCTTTTAGTTTTGCCTCGCGCGGTGGGTTTTCAATAACGGTTGCCTCGGGCATACCGTCAAGATTCTGAAGACCAGAGGTAGGCTGCTGAACTTTTACTGCACCCCACTGCACAGCCATCTTGAGTCCAGCCGGTACATCAAATCCAACCTGATAGTTGTCCTCACTTGAAACGGTGGTTGTTTCTGCAACCGCTGAAAGAAAACCGGCAATCGTTGAATCACCAGCGCCAACGGTATTGATGACTTTGATTGGGGGAGTCTTAGCGTGCCAAGAATTATGAGCAGTTACAGCAATCATTCCGTCTGAGCCAAGGCTTGCTAAAACGCACTCCACACCACCTTTGATGAGTTCACGTGCGGCATCGATAACATCACCTTGGGTCACCAGCGATTTTCCAACTGCCGAGGCTAGCTCTTCAGCGTTTGGTTTCATGACTGTAGCCGCACCCTTGTGCGCCCAATACTGCAGCGGCTCGCCCGATGTATCGAGAACAACGCGGACCCCAAGAGTTTTCATCTTGTCAAAAATTGGCTGGAGATCTACATATTCTCCAGTTGATTTATTGGTCGGCAACGCACCAGCCATAACCAGCCACTTTGCTTCGTTTTCGATCACGGTTTTTATAGTCAGATCAATAACTGCTTGCCAGTCTTCACCGCTTAGAGCGCGAGGTGCTTCATTCACCTTGGTGGTAGGGCCATCTTTGATGACCATGGTTGTGGAGACTCTTAGAGTCCCATCAACCCAAATTGGTAGTAGTGAGTTTGCGTGACCGGTTCGATTTAGAACACCTGGATCCGAATCGCCAATTGGCACAACGCCGGGAGCTTTCATCCCGACCAGATTTAGTCCTTTGGTGACATTGATGCCTTTACCGGCCAGCTCTTCAGCAACTCCGTCAGCGCGATTTACCCCGCCCTCAATCAAGTCATGAACAAAGTAGGTTCTATCAAGAGTTGGGGCCGGAGTGAGGGTTACAACCGGGGATTTGCTCGACATGGGACTCCTGATCAGTGCTGAAATAGGCCGCTTTACTACTGCGGGAAACCTCGTTGTCTAGCGCTTCAAGAATTATACCGAATGCCTACTTTGTAAGCTCGCTGGCGGTCAGGGGCTGCGCTGCGGCCTCTATTTCAGCCGGGGCTGGAATCTGCTCTGTACCTAGGGTGTTTTCATCCAAATCGTTCAATTTTCTTGCTGTCACCAAAACACGACTTTCCAAGCTGGAGACAAAAATGTTGTAATCCTTGACCGATGCCGTAATCGAGCGACCCAGTTTGTCGGCATGCTCGGCCAGTTTGCCAACTCTGTCGTAGAGCTCTTTACCAAGTTTGATCATGGTTCTCACCTGGGTCTCATCCACATTTTGACGCCAAATGTAGTTAATAGTTTTTAGCACTGAAAAAAGACTTACCGGAGAAGCAAGAGCAACATTCTTTTTAAATGCGTACTCCAACAATCCAGCATCAGCATCAAGTGCTGCCGATAGCAGTGATTCACTTGGTACAAAGGCAATTACAAAGTCAGGCGATGCACTCAACCCGCTCCAGTAGCTCTTTGAAGACAAAGCATCAACGTGAGACTTGACTGCTTTCACATGTTCTTCAATTAGCCGCTTGCGCCTTGCAAGTTCCTCGCCGCTTGATAGATCAGAAATAGTTGAAGCTTCTTGATACGCATTAAATGGCACTTTAGAATCAATTGCTAAAGATTTGCCGCCTGGAAGATTAATCACCATGTCAGCTCTGCCGGATCCAGTATCGGTACTGAAGCTTGCCTGTTCACTAAAGTCGGCGTGCTTAATTAATCCAGCAAGCTCAACCAGTTTTCGAAGCTGCGTTTCGCCCCAAACTCCGCGGATGTTGTTTGAAGACAAAGCCTGAGAAAGTGCCTGAGTTTGCTTGCGAAGTGCTGCGTCAGAGTCAATAGCGTTTTTTAGCTGCTCCTGGATAGTTCCAAATTGCTCAGTGCGGTCCTTTTCAAGCCGAGTGACCACCTGCTGCATCTGCTCGAGATGAAAACGAACCGGTGCAATAGCTTCAAGAAGTTTGCTTTCTTGACCCTGTTGAGCAAGTTGCTCCTGCGACTGCGCAGCGGCCAAAGAAGCCGCTCTAGATTTGGCTCTCGAGTCAGCAAATAGAAATCCCAGGACTGCACCCAGTAAAACACCGATAGCCAGCCCGACCAGAAGAATTAGAAATGTATCCAGTCCCCGAGTATCGCATCGGGGTGAGACTTTTTAGCTCAGGAGCGGCTTGTACGCCTGCTTGGTCTCGGCCAGAAGCTCATCAAGACTGTCAACCCCGTGTCGATCGGCAGCGTGCAGCACAATCCGCGCGCAGGCATCGCTATCAGCCAGGGCATCGTGATGATCGAATTCCTCGTGACCAATTGCGTAAGCCACTGAGTTCAATCGGTAGGACTCCAGATTGTAGGTCTTTCTAGAAATAGCCAAGGAGCAGGTGTATCTAAGCTCGGGTAGTGGCTTGGCAATGTGAGCCGCGGTGGCGCGCAAAACACCCATGTCAAAAACCGCGTTGTGTGCAATCAAGGTATCAACGCCAATAAACCCAAGCATTAACTCAAGCGCCTCAGCTGCTGTCGGAGCACCATCCACATCACTGGGCCTAATGCCGTGCACTTTGATGTTTCCCTCGTGAAACCAATCGTGTGGCACCGGCGGTTGAATCAAAAAAGCTAAGTTATCGGTGATTTGCCCATCTCTCACGCGGACTAAGCCAACCGCACATGGACTAGCTGGGGAACCATTGGCGGTTTCAAAATCTATGGCAGTGAACTCAAGAGGCACCTCCCCATAATAGGCACACACACGCAGGTAGACTTGAGCCTCGTGGCTCTAACAATCGGAATCGTGGGACTGCCTAACGTAGGCAAGTCGACCCTCTTTAATGCACTCACTAAAAACAACGTATTGGCAGCTAACTATCCGTTTGCCACCATTGAGCCAAATATTGGTGTGGTGAATCTGCCGGATCCTCGATTACAGAAGTTGGCTGACCTTTACTCCTCAGAAAAACTCCTGCCAGCTCCAGTCTCTTTTGTTGACATTGCTGGAATCGTAAGAGGCGCATCAGTGGGAGAGGGGCTTGGCAATAAGTTCTTAGCCAACATACGTGAAGCCGATGCTATTGCACAGGTGGTTCGTGGATTTGTTGATGGTGATGTAGTTCACGTAGATGGCAAGGTAGACGCCGCCAGCGATATTGAAACCATCAACACCGAGTTGATTTTGGCTGACATGGAAACCCTTGAAAAGGCTCGCCCTCGAATTGAAAAAGAGGTCAAGGGTAAGAAGATGGAGCCTGTAGCGCTGGAAAGTATTGATGCCGCGCTTGCCGTATTGAACTCTGGTAAACCAATTTCAGCATCCGATGTGGACCTAACTCCAATTAAGGAACTTGGTCTACTTAC